>JBJERT010000302.1:0-9418 GCA_051882435.1 Faecalibacterium sp. | reverse complement strand
GTCACCGTCTACGAGGGCTGCATGCCCATCGAGATCATGGCGGCGCGGGGCGCGGATACCATGCGCTTCGGGCCGCTGCGCCCGGTGGGTCTGGTCGACCCCCATACCGGGCACCGCCCCTGGGCCAATGTCCAGCTCCGGGCCGAGAACAAGGAGCGCACGCTGTACAACATCGTGGGGTTCCAGACCAATCTGAAATGGGGCGAGCAGAAGCGGGTGTTCTCCATGATCCCCGGACTGGAACGCGCGGAGTTTGTGCGCTACGGTGTGATGCACCGCAATACCTTTCTGGATGCGCCCCGGGTGCTCTCGGCGCAGCTCTGCCTGCGGGAACATCCCAATGTGTTCTTTGCCGGGCAGATCACCGGGTTCGAGGGTTATATGGAAAGCGCGGCCTGCGGCCTGCTGGCGGCCCGGAGTCTCTATGCCCGGCTCCAGGGCCGGACCCTGCCCCCGCCGCCCCCGGATACCATGTGCGGCGCGCTGGTGCAGTATCTGACCACCGAAAACAAGAACTTCCAGCCCATGGGGGCAAACATGGGCATCCTGCCCCCGCTGCCCGCCGAGAGCCGCCCGCGGGACAAACGTCTGCGCTATCTGGCGCAGGCCGAGCGCGCCGTGGCCAGCTTCCAGCACTGGCTGGATGAGGCGGACGCGGAAGCATAGCCCGGTTTTTCCTGCAAAAATCCGAGGAAAACGCTGGGAGCTGCTTTCGCCTATGGCAGAAGCTGTGATATTGTGAGGAACGGAACCGCTACCGTGCGGCAAAATCATCCTTTTCTGGAGGAAATAGAAATGAAGATCATTCTGGATATGATGGGCGGCGACAACGCCCCCCTTGCCCCGCTGGAAGGCGCGGCACAGGCGGTCAGGGAATACGGCGTGACCATCCTCGGCGTGGGCAATGAGGAGCTGGTGCGCAAAACGGCCGCGGAGCACAGCATTTCGCTGGACGGCATCGAGCTGGTCAACTGTACCGAGAACATCGAGATGTGCGATGAACCGGCCCGCGCCATCCGCACCAAGAAGGATTCCTCCATCGTGGTGGGCCTGAACCTGCTCAAGGAGGGCAAGGGCGACGCCTTCGTCTCGGCGGGCAGCACCGGCGCGCTGCATGTGGGCGCCAGCCTGATCGTGCGCACGCTGCGCGGCATCAAGCGCCCTGCGCTGGCCACCATGATCCCCGCAAAAAAGCAGGCGTATCTGCTGCTGGACTGCGGCGCGAACGTCGAGTGCCGCCCCGAGATGCTCGCGGCCTTTGCGGTCATGGGAAGCTGCTATGTGGAGAAGGTGGAGGGCCGCAGGTCTCCCTCGGTAGCGCTGGCGAACAACGGCGCGGAGGAGAGCAAGGGCACCCCCATGCTGCGCGAGGCGCACCAGCTCCTCAAGACCACCCCCGGCATCCGCTTCGTGGGCAACATCGAGCCGCGCGACGTGCCCAACGGCGAGGTGGATGTGGTCGTCTGCGACGGCTTCACCGGCAACGTCATCCTCAAGCTGACCGAGGGCGTGGCCAAGATGCTGCTGGGGATGCTCAAGGGGATGTTCCTCAAGAATCTGGGCGGAAAGGTGGCCTATCTGCTGCTCAAGGGCGGCGTGGCCGACCTGAAACACCAGATGGACAGCGAGGAATACGGTGGCGCGCCCTTCCTTGGCGCAAAGCAGCCGGTCATCAAGGCCCATGGCTCCTCCAAGGCCAAGGGCATCAAGAACGCCATCCGTCAGGCAAAGACCTGCGTCGAGAACGACCTGTGCGGCACGATGCAGGCGGCGCTGGACGAGCTGGCCGCACAGGAGTGAGCCGCGGGGAAGGGAGCATCATTCATGAGCCATCAACTGGAAACGATCATCGGATATCGCTTCAAAAACCCCGCCCTGCTGGAAACAGCGCTGACCCACACCAGCTATGCCAACGAGAGCCGCATCCCGGTGCAGCATAACGAGCGGCTGGAGTTTCTGGGGGACAGCGTTTTGCAGATCGTTTCGGCAGACTACCTGTTCCACGCCTACGCCGACAGGCCGGAGGGCGATCTGACCCGCATCCGTGCCAGCCTGGTCAGCGAGGGCGCGCTGTTCCAGTTCGCGCAGGAGATCCATCTGGGCGAGTACCTGCGTCTGGGCAGGGGAGAAGAACGCTGCGGCGGCCGCACCCGGCCCAGCGTCGTGTCGGACGCTTTCGAGGCGCTGATCGCGGCGCTGTACCTTGACGGCGGCATGGAGGCAGCGAAGCGTTTTATCCTGCCCTTCATCACCGAGGGCAAGCACGCCGAGGCGGACTACAAGACCCGCCTGCAGGAGATCGTGCAGCAGAACCCCGAGGAACGGCTGAGTTATGTGGTAGAGCAGGAGACCGGCCCCGACCACGACAAACACTTTGTCGTAGCGGTGCGCTTCAACTCCGACTGCGTGGCCCGGGGCGAGGGCCGCAGCAAAAAAGCCGCCGAGCAGTGCGCCGCGCGTGAGGCGCTCAAGCTGCTGGGCGTCGTCAAGGAACCGTAACATGGTGTTCAAGGAGCTGGAGATCCAGGGCTTCAAGAGCTTTCCCGACAAGGTGAAGATCGCCTTCGACGCGGGCGTGACGGCGGTGGTCGGCCCCAACGGTTCCGGCAAGAGCAACCTTTCGGACGCGGTGCGCTGGGTGCTGGGCGAGACCAGCAGCCGCCAGCTCCGCGCAGCCGGTAAGATGGAAGAGGTCATCTTCGGCGGCAGCCGCACCCGCGGCGCCATGGGCTATGCCGTGGTGCGCCTGACGCTGGACAACAGCGCCCACACGCTGGACCTGGACGCGGACGAAGCGGTCATCAGCCGCAAATATTACCGTTCCGGTGAGAGCGAATACAGCATCAACGGCCAGGTCTGCCGCCTGCGGGATATCTATGAGCTGCTGCTGGACACCGGCATCGGCCGCGACGGATATTCGGTCATCGGCCAGGGGCGTATCGCGGAGATCGTTTCGGCCCGCAGCGCCGAGCGGCGGGAGATCTTTGAGGAAGCCTGCGGCATCGCCAAATACCGCTACCGCAAAAATGAGGCCGAGCGCCGCCTTGCCGCGGCGGGCGAGAACCTCGAGCGTCTGCGGGATATCCTGAACGAGCTGGAAAGCCGCGTCGGCCCGCTGGAACAGGAGAGCGAGAAAGCGCAGAAGTTCCTCGAACTCAGCGCCCGGCGCAAAACGCTGGAGGTCACGCTCTGGACCGACGGCGTCCACCGTGCGCGGGAGGCCGTGCGCCGCCAGCAGCGGGAGCATGAGGCCGCCCAGGCAGAGTACGAGCGGCTGGACCGCATGGCTGGCTCCGCTGAGGAGGAGGCTGAGGAGATCCGGGTACAGGCACAGCGTCTGACGGTGGTCATCGAGCGCCTGAATGGGGATATCCGCAGCATCACGGAGCAGGTCAGCGACAGCGAGAGCCGCATCGCCGTGCTGGAAAATGACATCGCCCGAAACGACGAGAGCACCGCCGACCTGCGGGCACAGATCGCAGCAGGGAAACAGGACGGAGCCGAAGCCGCCGCCGCGCTGGAACGCCACCGCGAGGCCGCGCGGAAGATGGAAGCGGCAGGCGAGGCTCTGGCCGGGGAGCTGGCTGCGCTGAACGCCGAACTGGCCCGTCTGACGACCGAGAACACCGCCAGCGGAGCACGGAGGGAGAACCTGCGCGCCGAGCTGGCCCGCCTGACCGCCCAGCGTACCGAGGCGCAGGTGGCCGAAGCCGCCTCCCGCGCGGAACAGGAGTCCGCGGCCCAGCGCCTGCCCATGCTGGAGCAGGCGGTCCGTGAGACCGCGGCCCAGTTGGACGAGACCCAAAACGACCTTTCCGATACCCTGCGGTATCAGACCGCGCTGGCAGAAAACGAGACGCAGCTGGCCAACATCTGCTCCGGCCTTGCGCTCAAGCTCCGAAAGCGCCGCGCCGAGCTGGACGGTGCCGATTCTGCCGAACAGAAACTGAGCCGTGAGCTGGATGCCGCGCGCCAGCGCCTCGCGGTGCTGCGGGAGCTGGAAAAGAGCATGGACGGCTACCAGAATTCGGTCAAGACTGTGATGCGCGCCGCCGCAGCCCGCCGCCTGCGGGGGATCATCGGGCCGGTATCCGCGATCCTGCGGGTCACGCCCGGGTGCGAGGTGGCGGTGGAGACTGCCCTCGGCGGCGCGCTGCAGAATATCGTGGTGGAAAACGAGGCCGCGGCCAAGGCGGCCATCGCCTTGCTGCGCAGCGAGAACGCGGGACGCGCCACCTTCCTGCCGCTGGATACCGTGCAGCCCGGCGTGTTCCGGGGGACGCTGTCCGGGTCGGCCCGGCTGGCCAGCAGCCTCGTGCAGGCGGACAGCCGCTATCAGAATATCGTCTCCAACCTGCTGGGCCGCATCGTCGTGGTGGATGAGATCGACGAGGCCGCCCGCGTTGCCCGGGAGCTGGGATACCGCAGCCGGGTCGTCACGATGGATGGGCAGGTCATCAACGCGGGCGGCAGCTTTACGGGCGGCAGCATCCAGCGGTCGGCGGGGCTGTTCACCCGGCGGCAGGAGCTGGAAGAGCTGCGCGTCCGCGCCGCAAAACTGCAAAAAGAATGCCTCGCCGCACAGGAACACACGGATTCCTGCAAGGAGCGGGCCGATGCCGTGGCCGCTGAGCTGAAAGCCGCTGAGAGCGAGCAGATCACCGCCGCCAACGATCGGGTGCGTGCCGAAGCAGAGCACAAGCGTCTGGAAGCCGCGGCAGAGCAGACACAGGCAGCTCTCACCCGGCAGGAGGCGGAACTGACCGCTCTGCGCGCCCAGCTCGCCGAAAGTCAGGGGCGTGTTGCTGCGTCTGCCGCGCAGCAGGAGACGCTGGCCCGGCGGATCGAGGAATTTTCCGCCGAGCTGAGCCGCCTGGACGCGGGGGACGACAGCTTTCTGGCGCAGCGCAGCCGACTGGCCGACCAGCTCAGCGCCAAACGGCTGGAGCAGCTCGCCCGCCAGAAGGACGCGGAACTGGCGTACAGCCAGATCGCCGCGCTGGAACAGCGCACGAAGGATGCGGCCGACCGCCGCGCCGCTCTGGAAGAGAGCATCCGCGCGCTGGAGCAGCGCAGCAGGGACTGCCGCGAGCAGATCGAGGCCATCCGGCAGGCCCGCGCGGACAGCCAGAGCCGTATCGCGCAGAAGGAGCGGGAGATCCGCACCGCTACGGAGCAGCGTCTGGGACAGCAGCAGGCCGAGGTGGCCGCGCTGGCCCGTGCCCGCAAGGCGGCGGACGAACGCGAGGAGCTGGGCCGGGAGATGGCCCGCCTTGCCGAGCGCAAAGCCGCCGCCGAAGGGGAATATGACCAGACTGTGGCCCGGCTCTGGGAGGAATACCAGCTCACGCTGAGTCAGGCCGAGGCGATGTGTGAGCCCTTTGACAGTCTGCCTGCGCTGCGGGCGCAGGTGGCCGACCTGAAAAGCAGGATCCGGGCGCTGGGCAGCGTGAATGTGGGCGCCATCGACGAATACCGCGAGGTCCGCCAGCGCTACGACGCGCTGCGGGCACAGGTGGCCGATGTGGAGGCCAGCCGCAACGAGCTGACCCGCATGATCTCCGGGCTGTGCCGCCAGATGCGCGAGATTTTTTCCGACAGCTTCCGCGCCATCAACGAGAACTTTGGCCGCGTGTTCGCCGAGCTGTTCGGCGGCGGCGAGGCCAGCCTTGTGCTGGAGGATGAGAGCGATGTGCTTTCCAGCGGCATCGGCATCCGCGTGGCTCCGCCGGGCAAGGTCATCAAAAATCTGGAAGCTCTTTCCGGCGGTGAACAGGCTCTGGTGGCCATCAGCATCTACTTTGCCATTCTGGCGGTGAACCCCGCGCCGTTCTGCATCCTCGACGAGATCGAGGCCGCGCTGGACGACGCCAACGTCACCCGCTTCGCCCAGTATCTGCGGCGCATCAGCGATAAGACCCAGTTCATCGTCATCACGCATCGCCGCGGTACCATGGAGGCCGCGAACATCCTTTATGGCGTGACCATGCAGGAGGACGGCGTGTCGAAACTTTTGAAGCTGGACCTGGAACAGGTTGACGCGGCGCTGGTTTCCTGATACCATATCAGAGGAATGCCCCCTGCGCGCAGGGGAAGGACCCACAAGACAGAAGGAGGCCGCAATGGGACTCTTTGGAAAAAAAGACAAGCAGAAAGATAAGATGAAGACCGGCCTGCAAAAGACCCGGACAGGCTTTTGGGGCAATATTTTCAACACGCTGATCGGCCGCAAGATCAACGATGAGCTTTACGACGAGCTGGAAGAGGACCTGATCCTTGCGGACGTCGGCGGCGAGGTGGCGATCCATCTGGTGGACGAGCTTCAGAAGAAGGTCAAGGCCGAAGGCCTCAAGACCGGCGACCAGGCCGTGGACGCGCTGCGGGAGATCATCGCCAAGGAGATGACCCCGGAGCGCCTGATGGACCTGAGCGGAAAGCCCGCGGTCATTCTGGTCATTGGCGTCAACGGCGTGGGCAAGACCACCAGCATCGCCAAAATGGCCAGCTACTACAAGAGCCAGGGCCGCCGCGTGATGCTGGCCGCGGGCGATACCTTCCGCGCCGCCGCCAGCGAGCAGCTGGAGATCTGGGCCGACCGCGCCAACGTCCCCCTTGTCAAGGCAGGGGAGGGCGCGGACCCGGCGGCGGTCATCTTCGACACGGTCAAGTCCGCCTCCGCTCGGGGCTATGATATGGTCATCGCCGATACGGCAGGCCGTCTGCACAACAAGGCCAACCTGATGAGCGAGCTGTCGAAGATCAGCCGCAGTGTGCGCAAGGCCGCGCCGGAGGCCAGCGTGGAGACCCTGCTGGTGCTGGACGCCATCACGGGCCAGAACGCCATCAGTCAGGCGCGGGAGTTCTGCAAGGCGGCGGACGCCACCGGCGTCATCCTGACCAAGCTGGACGGCACCGCAAAGGGTGGCTGTGTCGTGGCGGTGCGCCAGCGGCTGGGCCTGCCGGTGCGCTTCATCGGCGTGGGAGAAGGCATCGACGACCTGCTCCCCTTCGACCCCGAGGGGTTTGCCGAGGAGCTGCTGCCGCGCAAGTAAATGGGGCGCCGCGGGCGCTTTTGCAACAGTTAGAGGGAAGCGGAAATGAAACATTTGAAGATCTGTGCAGCCACCGGAAACCCCGGGAAGCTGAAGGAGCTGTGCCGCATTCTGGAGGCGCAGGGCCACGAGGTGGTCAGCCAGAAGGAACTGGGCATCACGCTGGAGCCGGAAGAGACCGGCGCGACCTTTGCGGAGAATGCCCGCATCAAGGCCGAGGCCATCTGCCGCGCCAGCGGTCTGCCCACCATCGCGGACGATTCCGGTCTGTGCGTGGATGCGCTGGGCGGTGCGCCGGGCGTGTTCAGCGCCCGCTATTGCGGACGTCACGGCGATGACGAGGCCAACAACGACAAGCTGCTGGCAGAGCTTGCGGATGTGCCTGCCTCACGGCGCAGCGCAAAGTTCGTCTCAGCGGTGTGCTTCATGCTGCCTACGGGCCAGCACCTGAGCTGCACGGGAGAGTGCGCCGGGCGCATCGCCTTCGGTCGGCTGGCCGGAGATTATGGCTTTGGCTACGACCCCCTGTTCGTCCCGGACGAGTGCGGCGTGGGTCAGACCGAGACCCGCCCCAACGCCGAGGGCCGCAGCTATGCGCAGCTCACCCCCGACGAAAAAGATGCCATCAGCCACCGCGGCCGCGCGCTGGCCGCACTGGGAGAGGTTCTGGAAGCCTTTCTCTCGCAGGTCTCCGCCCCGGCGGGCGCGGTCAACGGCTGACCCCAATGTGTTAAAATAAAGGAGAAATAACCATGCTGACGAGCAAGCAGCGCGCGATCCTGCGCGGCAAAGCAAATACGATGGACCCTGTTTTTATCGTGGGCAAGGGCGAGATCGACGAGACCATGGTGCAGGGCGTAAAGGACTGTCTCGACGCCCGGGAGCTTATCAAGGTCAAGGTGCTGGAAAATAGCATGTACAACGCCCGGGAAGCCTCGGTGCGTCTGGCCGAAGCGACCGGTGCCGACTGTGTGCAGGTGATCGGCTCCAAGTTCGTGCTGTACCTGCAAAAGAAAAAGGACAGCGCCTATGCTGATCTGCTCAAATGAGGCTGCTGCTGTATGGCGGCACCTTTGACCCGCCGCACAGGGGCCACCTGAACAACCTGCGTGCCGCTGCGGCGCGTGTCCGGCCGGACCGCATCGTCGTGATGCCCGCGGGCATACCGCCCCACAAGCAGGCCAGCGCCACGCCGGGTGCGCTGCGTCTGGAGATGTGCGGCTGCTTTACCGCGCTGGCCCAGGGGCCGCAGCCTGCCGCGCCGCGGGTGGAGGTCTCCGGCTGGGAGATCGCTCAGGCGGAGCTGGGGCACCGCAACTATACGGTCCTCACTCTGGAGATGCTGGCAGGCCGCTGCCCGGAGGCGGAGCTGTATCTGACCATCGGCAGCGATATGCTGCTGAGCTTCGAGTGCTGGCACCGCTGGCGGGATATCCTGCGCCTGGCGCGGCTGGTGGTAGTCAGCCGGAACGTAGGGGATGACCCCGCCCTTCACAGCAAGGCCAAAGCGCTGGACCCCGGCGGCGCGCGTATCCTGTTCGCGCCCGTGACGGCGCTGCCCATGGCCAGCAGTGAGCTGCGCGCCCGGCTGGCAGCAGGGGATGAATGTGAAAAAGAACTCCCGGAGCAGGTCCGCCGCGTCATCCGGCGCGAAGGGCTGTACCGGGGCCGAGAGGAAGCGATGAGCAATGGACCTGAAGCAAGCAAAAGCTCTTGCGCGCAGCCGGATGAGCGACAAGCGTTTTGAGCATACTTTGAATGTGAAAAAAATGGCCGTCAAGCTGGCCAGACATTATGGTGCCGACGAACAGCAGGCCGCGCTGGCCGCGCTGCTGCACGATACGGCAAAAGAAATGCCAAAGGACGAGATGCTGGAACTCATGCGCCGCTGGCCTCAATATGCCGACTGCGCTCCCCAGCGGCCGGTTCCTGTGTGGCACGGCGTGTGTGCTGCAATCCTGGCCCGCACCGAATGGGGCGTGGAGGATGAAGCGGTGCTCTCGGCGGTGGCCTGCCATACGGCGGGAAAGCCCGGCATGAGCCAGCTGGACAAGATCCTCTATCTGGCGGATATGACCAGCGCCGAGCGCGACTGGAAGGGCGTGGAAGCTCTGCGCAAGCTCGAAATGAAAGACCTCGATGCTGCCATGCTGGCCGCGCTGGAGCAGACCCGCCGCTTCGTGCTCAAAAATGACAAGCCTCTCGACCCCATCTCCGAGGCGGCATATCAGGATATCAAAGAGCACTGCGCCGCAGAGCGGTGAGCCGGGCCTGAACCCAACGCATGAGACCCTCCCGGCGGCGCTTCGCCTGCTCTTGCCGGGCGCAGCCCCCGCGCGCGGGAGCGCGCAAACGCTGGCCGACCA
>JBJERT010000301.1:0-3304 GCA_051882435.1 Faecalibacterium sp. | reverse complement strand
CCGATCACAGCGAACAGCTTCCGGTTTTCCATCCCGCATCCCCTCCCACATTCAGGCCCAGTTTGCGCCATTCTATGCGGCGCAGGCCGGTATTGTTCCTTTTGGGACAAAAAAACGGCCTCTCCAACAATGCGGAGAGGCCGAGTTCTTTTCTTTTGGGTCTATCAGAATGGACGCGCGTCCCTGACCTGTGCGCGCGTTTTTTACTTCAGATACTTTGCCACGGCGCGGGCCACGATGCCGCCCAGGATGCCGGAGACGAGGAACTCTGCCACGCCCTGCACGCCGACCAGCAGCACCACGAACATGAAGGGGTTCGCCGCGCCCTTGGCCGCGACCAGGCTCTGGACGTAATCACAGCGATAGAATGCCAGCACGATATAGCCCATGAAGAACAGCGTGTTCAGCGCCGGGGCGCACATGGCGCTGACAAGGTAGCTCCAGCTCCGGGACTGATCCAGATTCTTCAGGGCGTTGAAGATCAGGCCGACGCACACGCCCATCAGCACACGCATGCCCACGCAAAGGATAAAGGTGTGGACGGGGCTGACCTGGAACAGCGCGCCGGTCATGGCCGAAGCGCCGGTCACGGCGTCGTAAAAGCTCACCGCGCCAAAGACGCCGCCCAGCACAGCACCCGCAACGGGGCCCATGGTGATGGCGCCCACCGCGATGGGAAGCGTCAGGAAGCTCATGTAAAGCGGGCCCATGGGCACACTGCCCAGGCCGATGGCCTTCATGACCAGCTCGATGGCGACCAGCAGCGCCAGACGCGTGAGAGTACGAAGATCGGTATTGGTTTTCATATGCAATTTCCTCCTGCTGCCGTTCCGCCCTTATGTCGGATACGGCGCAAACCTGCCCGCTCTGTGCGGGATGTGTTGTGAATGTTCAAACAGCTTTGGAGCGCTTGATGTCAGGGAGTGTTCCAAAGAAAAGCGTCAGAGGATGCGCCGCGAATCGCAGGGGAACACCAGCCCCGCCGAGCGGCGCGCCACGGTCAGCACCCGGCTGACCGAGACCGAGGTGTCCAGCATGCGGCCGCACAGGTCCTGATCCCCGCCCTCGATGGCGCGGGCGAAGGCCTCGAACTCCGCCGCCTGCCGGGGGCGGTCGCCGTTGAGGTTCCAGTGCTCCTCCTTGCCCTGATTGGGGTGGAAGGTGACGCCGCCGCAGAAATTCGCGGTGGATTTTTGCAGGATATAGCCCTTGGTGCCCTGGATGACATAGCGGGCAGGCGCGCCGCAGTCCTTGGCGGCGATGGACACCGCCCGGAAGCTCTGATAATCCATGGTCAGGATGCCGCTGGTGTCGATGCCGCGTTCGATGTTGGCGGCATAGCGGGCCTGCTGCGGCTCGCCGAACAGTCCCACCAGATAGCTGATATTATAGACGTTCAGGTCCATCAGTGCGCCGCCCGCACAGGCCGGATCAAACGAGGGAGCCACCTGTCCGGCGCAAAACGCGTCATAGCGGCTGGAATACTGGCTGAAATTGCACTGGACCAGCTTCACGGTGCCGATGCGGGGCAGCAGCTCCCGGATCTTGGCGTAGTTTTCCAGATACTGCGTGGTGATGGCCTCGAACAGAAAGACCTTTTTGTGCCGCGCCAGCGCAGCCAGCGCCTCGGCCTCGGCGGCGTTGGGGGCCATGGGTTTTTCCACGATGACGTTCCGTCCCGCTTCCAGCGCGACCTTGGCATAACGGGTGTGGTGGATGTTCGGCACGGCGATATAGACCACATCCACCCTCTGCAAAAGCTCGAGATAATTCGTGGTGTGGCAGGGGATATGATACTGCTCGCAGAGCTGCGCGGCCTGCGCGGCGCTGCGCTCCGTGCTGCACAGCGCCTCCACCTCGAACGGCGAGGACTCGACCAGCCACGGCAGGAACTCGCGCACGATCATGCCCGCGCCCAAAATGCCCAGTTTCATGGGGCCTCCTTTGTTCGGCTCACCCTACCTGCGCCTGCGGCTCGAACCGCTCCCGGCGGGCGGGGTGAGGGTATTTGCAGCGTTTCTTCCCGTTCTGTCCCCGGTGGCCGCCGCCCACGGAACGCTGCGGCTCATTCAGCCGATAGAGCAGCGCCAGCCCCTTCATCAGAAGCTCGGGGTCATAGGTCAGCGGATGGCGGCACAGCGGGATGACATACTTTGCCAGCCCGCCGGTCACGACCAGCGTGGCCGGGCGGCCCAGTTCTTCCTCGATGCGCTGGGTGATGCCGTCCAGAAGCACGGCGGTGCCCAGCACCGAGCCGGACAGCATGCACGACTCGGTGTCGGTGCCGATAGCGGAGCGGGGCGAGGACAGATGCACCTGCGGAAGCTGCGCGCACCGGTCGCCCAGCGCCCGCAGCCCGGTGGACAGCCCCGGACAGATGACTCCGCCGCGGAACACCCGCTTTTCGTCCACGACGTTGAAGGTGGTCGCCGTGCCCAGGTCTACCGTGATGACCGGCAGCGGAAAATTCGCCGCCGCATAAGCCGCGTCCACCAGCCGGTCCTTCCCCACGGCATGCGGGTCGGGCACCCCCATGGTCAGGCCGGTGCGGATCTCCGGCGAGACGATGACCGGACGTTTGCCGGTGTAATAGCGGGCGCATTCGGCCAGCGCGCCCGTGAGCTGGGGCACGACGCTGGTCAGCACAGCCCCCTCGAACCGCATGGGCCGGTCCGGCCTGCGGCGGTGCGAGAACACTTTCTCCATCTCGGCGCGGTACTCCGCCGCTGTGCGGGTGCGCACTGTGTCCATATGGGCCACAAAGCATACACGTCCGTCCTTGATGCCCCCCAGGGCGACGGTCGTATTGCCTATATCAATGGCTAAGATCATATTGCGTGGAAACCTTTCGGCCCTCCCTTTTATCGTCCTTTCGCCTGCGCCTGCCGCGCAGTGCGGTATGGTCAAGCTGTATTTTACCGCATTTTCGCCCAAGTTACAAGCCCGCGCAGAGATTTTGTTACGGCGCGCGCGGGAAACGGGGGGTTTGTTCCTTTTTTGAAAAAAAGGAACCGAAAAAACTTTTTACTGCGCCCATCGCATTCGCGATGGGCGGGAGAGTTTGTTGGTTTGACGGAAGGCGGCGGCACCGGTTTGCGCGCTCCCGCGCGCTGGGGCTGCGCCCGGCGGCGGGAAGGTGCATCGTTGCAGTAGAGTGCTTCTTGGAATCGCCCTCTCAGTCGCCTGCGGCGACAGCTCTCCCAAAGGGAGAGCCAAGAAACGCTCTACTATAACGCGAGAGCTTTCCGATACGGTCTTGCCTCTCCCTTTGGGAGAGGTGGCATCGCGAAGCGATGACGGAGAG
>JBJERT010000300.1:0-3308 GCA_051882435.1 Faecalibacterium sp. | reverse complement strand
TTTGCGACTGAAAAGCTTTTTCGGTTCCTTTTTCTCGAAAAAGGAACAAAACCCCTCGTCCGTCTATTTCCCCCGCCTCCCGCATACACTGTTCCAGAATCGTTTGAAAACGGCAACGCAGGGGCGTGGGGAGGCATGGGCAATGTTTGTGGTCACCTTGAATCGAGAGAGCTTCAAAAAGCTGGGGCTGGGCGCGATGTGCTGTGCTCTGGTCGTGTTCAGCGCGCTGCTGGGGCGTTTTATCAGCAGCCGGACGGTCGAGGCGGCGGCCACGGTCAGCCGCATCGAGAGCGCGCAGGACATCCAGACATGGTTCACCGGCTACGGGCTGGAGGTGGACGGCGCGGCGATCACCGCCGACAAGGTCAAGATCCCGCGGAAATGGGACGACAGCTTTTCCGCCTTCAACAGCGTCGTCCAGCAGAGCGGAATGGACCTGACCCGCTACAAGGGCAAGACCGTGGAAAAATGGCAGGCGCTCATTCCGTCGTCCAGCAGCGGCGACGCCAGCGTATACGGCGTGCTGCTGGTCTACAAGAAAAAAGCCATCGGCGCATACCTTCTGGAAAAACCTTCCGGCGTCGTCACAGGTCTCAAGGACGCTCAGGCGGCCATGGTCCAGCAGGAGCTGGAGGCCGAGCAGGTGTCCGGTGAAGATTACAGCGGCGACTGGGGCGAGCGCCACGACGAGGAGCTGACCGACCCGGCACAGCAGACCTCCGGCGAGGATTACAGCGGCGACTGGGGCGAACGCCATGACGAGGAGCTGACCGACCCGGCACAGCAGACCTCCGGCGAGGACTACAGCGGCGACTGGGGCGAGCGCCACGACGAGGAGCTGACCAGCCCCGCCGACGCGGCCGCTCTGCCGCAGGGCGCGGGCAGCGTCCAGACCTCCGGCGAGCCGGAGCAGCTCCTGCCGGAGGACGCGCAGTATACCGATCTTCCGCTGGACGCCGAGGGCTACCCGGTGGAATGAAAGCGTTCCCGGGAAAGGCTGCGGCGCGGTCGGGAGCCGAAAAGGGGGCTTTGGCGGCAAAAGAAGCACTTTTGTTGCGGGAATATGTTCAATGGTACCAAAATTTTGGCGCAAAAATCGGCAATATGAAACGGTGCAAAATTCCGGGACAGGGTTTATAATATGAATATAGTAAAGTCCCCCTGCATTTAGGGGATGAAGTAAGGAGAAAATGATTATGAAGGAATTCCAGTATACAATCAAGGATGCCTGCGGCATTCACGCTCGTCCCGCCGGCCTGCTGGTCAAGGTCGCCAAGGGCTTTGCAAGCACCGCGACCCTCGCCAAGGACGGCAAGACCTGCGATCTGCGCAAGCTGATGGCTCTGATGGGCATGGGCGTGAAGCAGGGTGACACCATCACCATCAAGGTCGAGGGTGACGATGAGGAAGCCGCAGCCGAAGCCATCCAGAAGTTCCTGACCGAGAACGTCTGACACAGCCGCGATGAAAGCCCCTGCGGGAGAACCCTGCGGGGGCTTTTTCGCCCGACGTAAGCCCCCATATGATTTGAAGGAGAAGGAGTAACCGCCATGCAGGTAGGCACCGGAAAAAGCATTCTGAACGGCATTGCCATTGGCAAGCTGAAGATCTACAAGAAGAAGGACACCGCGATCTCCACCGCCGAGGTCGCCGATACCGCCGCCGAGATCGAGCGCTTTGAGGCCGCGCGCGAAAAAGCCATCGAGCAGCAGACCGCTCTGTACGAAAAGGCTCTGGACGAGGCCGGCGAGGAGATCGCCGAGGTGTTCAACATCCACGCTATGATGCTGGAAGACGATGATTTTGTGGACGCCATCAAGGAGATCATCAACGGCCAGAAGAAGTGCGCGGAGTACGCCGTCAAGACCGCGGGCGACAATCAGGCCGCCGTTTTCGCCGCCATGGACGACCCCTATTTGCAGGCCCGCAGCGCCGACGTCATCGACATCGCGCAGGCCATGCTGGACCTGCTCCAGGGCGTGGACAACGCCAGCATGCAGGGCACCGAGCCGTGCATCCTCGTGGCCGAGGACCTGGCCCCGTCCGAGACGGTGCGTCTGGACAAGAGCCTGCTGCTGGGCTTTATCACCCGCGAGGGCAGCTCCAACAGCCACACCGCCATTCTGGCCCGCAGCATGAACATCCCCGCCCTCATCCAGTGCAAGGACATCGCCGACGAGTGGGACGGCAAAATGGCCGTTCTGGACGGCTACAACGCCTGTGTTTACGTTGAACCCACCCCCGATCTGCTGAAGAGCCTGCAAAAGCGTCAGCAGGAGGATCTCAAGAAGCTGGCCCTGCTGCAGGAGCTGAAGGGCAAGCCCAACACCACGCTGGACGGCAAGAGCATCCACGTTTATGCCAACATCGGCGGCATGAGCGACGTGGGCGCCGTGCAGCAGAACGATGCGGGCGGCGTCGGCCTGTTCCGCACCGAGTTCGTCTATCTCAACTGCAAGGACTACCCCACCGAGGACTACCAGTTCGAGGCATACAAGCAGGTGGTGGAGAGCCTCGCGCCCAAGAAGGTCATCGTGCGCACCTGTGATATCGGCGCGGACAAGACGGTCGATTACATGAAGCTGGACCACGAGGAGAACCCCGCTCTGGGCTACCGCGCCATCCGCATCTGCCTGACCCGCAAGGAGTTCTTCAAGACCCAGCTCCGCGCCCTGCTGCGCGCGTCGGCCTATGGCAACATGAGCATCATGTTCCCCATGATCATCAGCCTGCGCGAGCTTCAGGACGCCAAGGCCATTCTGGAGGAGTGCCGCGCGGAGCTGATTGCCGAGGGCAAGAAGGTCAGCGATCACATTGAGATCGGCACCATGATCGAGACCCCGGCGGCGGTGCTCATCGCCGACGATCTGGCCGAGGAGTGCGATTTCTTCTCCATCGGCACCAACGACCTGACCCAGTATACCTGCGCGCTGGACCGCCAGAACGCAAAGCTGGAGCCGTTCTTCAATCCCCATCACCCCGCCGTCCTCAAGGCCATCCAGATGACCATTGAGGCAGGCCACCGCCACAATACCTGGGTGGGCATCTGCGGCGAGCTGGGCGCGGACCTTGCCCTCACCGAGACCTTCCTCCGTATGGGCGTGGACGAGCTGTCCGTCAACCCCAAGAGCGTCCTGCCTCTGCGCAAGATCATTCGCAGCCTCGACCTCAGCAAGCCGAAAGAGGTATAAGGTTTACGGGGAGTTGTTTTTGTTCCTTTTTTGAAAAAAAGGAACCGAAAAAACTTTTCACTGGGACCCGCACATTCGTGCGGGTCCTGTTTTTTTGTTTGCACAGGTTTGCGGCAC
>JBJERT010000299.1:0-3326 GCA_051882435.1 Faecalibacterium sp. | reverse complement strand
AAGCAGCTGTTCGGCGAGAGCGAGGGCAAGGACAACAAGGGCCTGTTCCCCGCAAGCTGCATCTTCTCCACCGACCTGCATTCCATGGGCCAGTTCATCCAGGAAGGCTCCCGCACCATGTTCGAGACCATCGTGGACGTGAAGAAGCCCGCCAAGGACCTGTTCATCGATACGCTGGAGGGCAACTTCGACGGCCTGAACTTCTTGGCGAACCAGAACATGAGCATCGTCAACCGCAAGGCCATGGAGGGCACCATCCTCGCCCACACCGACGGCGGCGTGCCCGAGGTGCTGATCGAGGTCGATGACCTGAGCGCATACAATGTGGGCTACCTCATCTACTTCTTCTGGCGCGCATGCGCATGCAGCGGTTATCTGCTGAGCGTCAACCCCTTCAACCAGCCGGGCGTCGAGAGCTACAAGAAGAACATGTTCGCTCTGCTGGGCAAGCCGGGCTATGAGAATCTGACCGCTGAGCTGGAGGCGAAGCTGAAATAACCAAGAGATGATCTCCCGCCGTGAGGCGTGGAAAATACAGGAGGATTGAACTATGATTAAACTGATTGTGGGCGCCAAGGGCTCGGGTAAGACCAAGGCCATGATCGATATGATCAATGACTCGGTCAAGACCACCAAGGGCAACGTCGTCGTGGTCGAAAAAGGCATGAAGCTGACCTACGACATCGCTCCGGCTGCCCGCCTGATCGATCTGGATGAATACAAGATCAACGGCGGCGAGATGCTGTATGGCTTCGTCGCAGGTCTGCTGGCCAGCAACTACGATATCACGGATCTGTACATCGACGGCATCCTCAAGGTGCTGGGTCACGACATCAACCGTCTGGGCGTGGTGCTGGATGAGATGGCGGCGATCGCAGGCGATTCGGTCAAGGTCACTGTTACCGTCAGCGCCGATGAGGCCGCTCTGCCTCACGATGTGAAGAAGTACCTGTAAGCTGTGCGCCTGCTCAGCCCTCGGCGGCGGAGCAGACCGCTCTGGAAACAGGCGGGAGACCGAAAGATTTGGATTTTTTCGGTTTTCTGCCTGTTTTCCTGTTGACAAAGCTGCGCTTTGGCGCTATACTAACAAAGCAGCCTTTTAGAGGTGTACTATGCAATTTGACCTGAGAAAGTTTATCGCTTCCGGTAAACAGCCCTATCACGCAGAGTTTCCGTGTGATTTGTCTGCGTGGGATTTTGCCGGTGCAAGGATCCCCGTGCCGGTCCGGGCTGTCTTTGACGCCGAGACCGACGGCAGCGAGGTCCAGATGACGCTGCGGGCAAACGCATTGGTGCATGGCGAGTGCGCCCGCTGTCTCGACCCTGTCACACAGGAGGAGACAGTCGATGTGGAGTGGACGGTAAAGGAGCGGGATCTGGATGACCCGGATTTCGACCTTCCACTGGACGAAAAGGGAAAGCTGGATGTAGACGCCTGGCTTGGTCAGGAATTTCTGTTCCAGATCCCCACGGTGCTGCTGTGCAGCGCCGACTGCAAGGGGCTTTGCCCCCGGTGCGGCAAGAAAATGGCGGACTGTGCCTGCCCTCCGGCAGAGCAGAAAGCCGCTCCCGCAGACGCAAGGTTGACGATCCTCAAATCACTGCTGAACTGATAACCCATCAAGGAGGTGCAAAAATATGGCAGTACCTAAGAGACATCTTTCCAAGGCCCGCCGCGACAAGCGTCGCAGCAATGTTTGGAAGCTGGAGGCCCCCACGCTGGTCAAGTGCAGCAACTGCGGCTCTCTGAAGCTCCCCCACCAGGCATGTGGCAACTGCGGTTACTACAAGGGCGAGGAAGTCATCAAGAAGGCCTAATTTGCGCAAAATTGGTGGCATCATTGGTGTTATGTACAGAAGGGGAGGGCGTGGGCCTTCCCCTTCTTGTTCTGTCTGACGAAAGGAGGCGGGGAACCGATGTCTCTCAAGATTGAACAGGTGGACCCGGGCAGTCTGGCCCAGAGCCTGGGCCTCGCACCCGGCGATGAGCTGCTCAGTGTGGACGACAACCCGCTGAACGATACGCTGGACTACGATTTTTATACCGACAGCCCCAGCTTCCACCTCACGGCAAAGCGCGCGGACGGGCTGCACGAATGGGATGTGCAGCGCGCCGGGCGGGAGCCTTTCGGGTGCAGCTTCGCCACATATCTGGGCGACAAAAAACACTCCTGCGCCAACCACTGCATGTTCTGCTTCATCGACCAGCTCCCCCCGGGGATGCGGGAGAGCCTTTACTTCAAGGATGACGACGAGCGCCTGTCCTTTTTGTTCGGCAATTATATCACGATGACGAACATGCAGGACCACGAGATCGACCGCATCATTAAAATGCACATCTCTCCCATCAATGTCTCGGTGCATACCACGAACCCCGAACTGCGTGTGCGGATGCTGGCCAACCGGCGCGGCGGCGAGACGCTGAGATACCTCGACCGCCTTGTGGAAGGCGGCATTGCGGTCAACTGTCAGCTCGTGCTCTGCCGCGGCGTCAACGACGGCGACGAGCTGCGCCGTACCCTCACCGATCTGCTGCGGCTCACGCCGATGGTACAGAGCATCGCGGCGGTGCCTTGCGGCATCACGGACTACCGCAAAAATCTCTACCCTCAGACCCCGTATGACGCACAGTCCAGCGCCGAGGTCCTCGACATTCTGGAGGAGTTTGGCGACCGCTGCAAGGAATTGCACGGCAGCCGCATCATCTACCCCAGCGATGAATGGTATCTGAAAGCCGGACGGCCCATTCCGCCGGCGGCCTTTTATGAGGATTATGCCCAGCTGGAAAACGGCGTCGGGATGTGGCGCCTGTTTGAGGAGGAGTTTCTCGCCGAACTGGAGCGCCCGCACCGTGTCTATGGAAGCAAGGCTCTGGATGTGGTCACGGGCACGATGGCCGCGCCCCTGATCACCGCGATGATGGAGGAACTGCACCGCCAGTATCCCATGATCGAGGTCACGGTCCACCCCATCCAGAATCGTTTCTTTGGCGGCAATGTAGGAGTCGCCGGTCTGGTCACCGCTACGGATATCCTGGCCCAGTGTCAGGGAAAACTGTCCAGTGGGACGCTGGGCATCCCTTCCGTGATGCTCCGGGAGGAAAAAGACCTTTTCCTCGACAGCGTCTCGGTGGACGAGCTGGCCCAGCGTCTGGGCGTGAAGGTCGAGGTCCTGCCCACCGGCGGCGGTGAGCTGGCCAAAGCGCTGCTGCGCACCGGCCTGCATATCGCCCGGCGCAGAAAATGACCTGTGTGAAACGTTTTTCGGTTCCTTTTTCAAAAAGGAACAAAAAGAACATTCCCGAAGCCCCTTTTTCGGAAAGGAGG
>JBJERT010000298.1:0-3381 GCA_051882435.1 Faecalibacterium sp. | reverse complement strand
GGTCAGCCGCAAAACCTTCCGCCTTCCCCCTTCCCCCGCCTTTCTCAAAGCTCCTGATAGGCGCTCATCATGGCGGGGATAAACTGCTTTTTCCGGCTGACCACGCCGGGCAGCACCCAGCTCGCATCCTCGGCGGGTTCCGCGCTGAAGCCGCTGCGGAGCATATCCGGGGCATGGCGGCCGGTGCAGATGACCGTGCTCTCCTGCTCGGGCACATAGGTCAGCAGCATATACAGGTCCTCGACGTTCTGCTTGTTGCGGGCCTCTTCCAGATAGGGCAGCAGCAGCTCCTTGGCGGCCAGCAGATTCTTGCGGGTCATATAGCTGCCCTGCGCCACGCCAAAGCGGACGTCGCCGCACATAAAGACTTTGAAATCCTGCAAAAAGACCTCCTCGGCGGTCTTGCCGTCCAGCCGCTCCCCGGCCTCGAACATCTCGGTGGCGTAGGCGTCGATATCCACCTGTGCCAGCGCGGCGAGCTTGTGGGCGGCGGCTACGTCTACCGGCGTGCAGGTGGGGCTGCGGAACACCAGCGTGTCCGACAGGATGGCCGACAGCAGCAGGCCCGCGATCTGGGGCCGGATGGCCACGCCGTTCTCCTCGTACATCTGGGTCACGATGGTCGCCGTGCAGCCCACGGGCTGGTTGCGGAAGTAGACCGGGCCGCTGGTCTGGAGACTGCCGATGCGGTGATGGTCGATGATCTCCAGGATCTCGGCCTGGTCGAAGCCCTCCACCGCCTGCGTCGCCTCATTGTGGTCCACCAGAATGATGCGCCGCTTGCGCAGATTGATGATGTTGCGGCGGCTGATCATGCCGCAATACAGGCCCTCCTCGTCCAGGATCGGGAAATACCGGTGGCGGGACTTGGCCATGACGCGGGTAACGTCGGCGATGGGCGTGACGAGAGTGAACTTCATGATGCCCTCGCGGGTCATGTAGTAGCTGATGGGCGCGCACTGGCTGATGAGCTTGCCCACCGCGTAGGTATCAAAGGGCACGGTCATGATGGCCACGCCCATCTCCTCGGCGATGCGCTGGATGGTGCGGCCCACCTTGGAACCGTTGCAGATGATGAGCAGCGAGGCGTCCCGCTCGATGGCGCAGAGCTGGCTCTCGTAGCGGTTGGTGAGGATGACGATGTCGCCTTTCTGGACGGTGTTCTCCATCATCTCGGGCGTGGCGGTGCCGATGCGCAGATGGCCGGAGGTGCAGATGGTGTCCGGGTCGCCCACCAGCATGGTGCCGCCCAGAGTCTCGAGGATGTTGCGGTAGCTGGTGCGGCTCTTGGCCAGGATCTCGGTGTCGAACACGTCCATGTTGGCGGTGGCGATATCCTTGACCGTGATCAGACCCTCCAGCTCGTTGTCCGCGCTGACCACCGGCAGGGTGTCGATCTGCTTGTCGCGCATCATCTCCCACGCCTTGCGCAGGCTGGTGCTGCCGGGGATGCCGGGCATCTCGCGGTAATCCACGTCACGGACTTTGGGGTTGACGTCGGTGCACATGCGCGGCGGCGTGACGCCGAAGCGCTTGAGGATAAATTCAGTCTCCTGATTCATGCGTCCGGCACGGCGCGGCTCACAGACCAGATCGCTGGTCTGATTTTTCAGCTCCGCGTACGCGATGGCGGAACAGATGGAGTCGGTGTCCGGGTTGCGGTGGCCGATGACGACCACCTTGTGGGCGGTTTTGGGCATGTGGGTCCTCCTTCTCCGGGGCGGCGGACGCTCCCGGTCATTTCCCTTCCTGATCGCCGCGCCTGCACGCGCGGCCGTTACTCTCTGCTGGCTCTATTCTAGCACATCCCGCGGCGCAGGTAAAGCCGCGCGGCAGGTTGTTTTTTCGGCACTGCGCAAAAAATCCTGTCCGGGGCGGATTTGTGTGGTTTTGCCCTTGCATTCCGCGGCGGGCCGCGTTATAGTAAGAGGAGTGTCCTGTTGGATACAACACTTTCTCCGTTCTTCAAAACCCGCTTGCTCGTCCCGTTGCTGTATGGAGGTTTCTCATGACCGCATCCGCCGCCCGTACCCCGTCCAAACCATTGTTCACCCGCCAGCAGCTCATCGCGCTGCTGCTCCCGCTCATCGCCGAACAGGCGCTCAGCGTGACCATCGGCCTTGCCGATACGCTGATGGTCTCCTCGGTAGGCGAGGCCGCCGTTTCGGGCGTGAGCCTCGTGGATACCTTCAATACCCTGATGATCCAGGTCATGGGCGCGCTGGCCACCGGCGGCGCGGTGGTCGCCAGCCAGTACATCGGCCATCAGGAGACAAAAAACGCCAAGGCTGCCGCCGCGCAGATCCTATTCATCATGGCCGCTTTCAGTTGCACGGTCGCCGCCGTGGTGGTGCTGGGGCGGCACTGGATCCTGCGGGGCATCTTCGGCTCCATCGAGGCGGACGTGATGGACTACGCCGAGACGTATTTCCTGCTCTCGGCACTGAGCTATCCCTTTATCGGTCTGTACAGCGCGGGCGCGGCGCTGTTCCGCGCACAGGGCAACAGCAAGATCAGTATGCTGTCCAGCCTTGTCATGAACGTGGTGAATATCGGCGGCAATGCCATTTTTATTTTTGGCTTCCATATGGGCGTCATGGGTGCGGCGCTGGCCAGCCTGATCTCCCGGGCCGTGGCCTGCTGCGCCGTGCTGGTGCTGCTGCAAAAGCCGGACTGCTCCCTGCGCGTGGACAACCTTGCGGCGCTGCGGCCGGACCGCAGCCTGATCCAGCGCATCCTGCGGCTGGGCATCCCCGCCGGTATAGAAAACGGTATGTTCCAGATTGGAAAACTGTCGGTCGCCAGCCTGACCAGTACGCTGGGCACCGCAGCCATCGCGGCCAACGCCGTGGCGAACACCACCACGACCTTCCTGAATATCCCCGCCAATGCCGTGGGCATGGCTGTGCTCACCGTGGTGGGCCAGTGCCTCGGCGCGGGCGAAAAACAGCAGGCGGTGGGCTACGCCCGCAAGCTGCTGTTCGTGGCGTATGTGGGCGCGTGGTTCATGAACCTGACCGCGTTCTTCTTTGCCAACCGCCTCGTCGTGACCCTGTTCCATCTCTCGCCGGAGGCGCAGGCTATGGCATTGCAGGTCATGCGCTGGTTTAATATTTTTTCGCTGTTCGTGTGGCCCTCCAGCTTTACGCTGCCCAATATCCTCCGCGCCGCGGGCGACGCCGCCTTTACCATGCGGGTGAGCATCTTCTCCATGTGGGTGTTCCGGGTGGGCTTCTGCTACCTGATGGTCCTGTGCTTCCACGGCCAGCTCCTCAGCATCTGGATGGGCATGTACCTGGATTGGGTGTTCCGCTCCCTGTGCTTCTTCGCCCGCTTCTTCAGCGGGAAATGGCTTGAACAGAAGGTCATCTGAATATTTTT
>JBJERT010000297.1:0-3381 GCA_051882435.1 Faecalibacterium sp. | reverse complement strand
GTCATTGCTCCTTACTCCGCGTGGATGCGGGTGCCGGTCTCCCCGGCGATACCTTCCCGGGCCTTTTCCAGCAGGGTGATAAGGGCGGTGCGGCCCGGCTTGCTCTCGGCAAATTCCAGCGCGGCCTGCACCTTGGGCAGCATGGAGCCGGGGGCGAACTCGCCGTCCGCGATATACTTGCGGGCCGTCTCGGGGGTCAGGTCAGACAGCCACTGAACGTCCGGCTTGCCAAAGTGGATCGCGACCTTTTCCACCGCGGTCAGGATGATGAGGCAGTCCGCGTCCAGTTGGCGGGCCAGGCAGGAAGCCGCAAAGTCCTTATCGATGACCGCGGCCGCGCCCTTGAGGTGGAAGCCCTCGGTCTTAAAGACCGGGATGCCGCCGCCGCCGCAGGCCACGACCACCAGACCCGCGTCCACCATATCCTGAATGGACTGGATCTCCACGATGGACTGGGGCCGGGGCGAGGCGACCACGCGGCGGTAGCCGCGTCCGGCGTCCTCCACGACGGTATAGTCGCGCTCGCGGACAAGAGCGTCGGCCTCCTCTTTGGTCATGAACGCGCCGATGGGCTTGGTGGGCTTCTGGAACGCGGGGTCGTTGGCGTCTACTTCCACCTGCGTCAGCACGGTAGCCACGCCCTTCTGGATGCCGCGGCTGAGCATCTCCTCCCGCAGGGCGTTCTGCAGGTCATAGCCGATATAGCCCTGGCTCATGGCCACGCAGACCGACAGCGGGCAGGGGATATATTTTTCGGGGTCGGTGCGGGTCAGGGCGGTCATGGCGTTCTGGATCATGCCCACCTGCGGGCCGTTGCCGTGGGCAATGACCACCTGATGGCCCTGCTCGATGAGATCCACGATGGCGCGGGCCGTCTGGCGGACCGCGATCATCTGCTCCGGCAGATTGTTGCCCAGGGCATTGCCGCCCAGGGCGATGACGATTCGTTTACCCATAAGTCGATACCTCAACGATCAAAACGGGAAAAGCCCGCCCGGTAGGGCGGGCTTTCCGGCTGTGTCAAAAGAAGAAGGAATTACAAAAAAGAGTCGGCGCTGCGGAAAAGCACGGGAGAAAATGAGAGAGAGAGTTAAGGAGGGAAGGTAGTTTGAAGCTGTGAGCAGAGCTGCATGCCGTGCTTTGGCGGCGCAAGGCTCTTTTTTTACTTGTTGAACTGGCGTGCGACGCCGCGCTCTTCCAGAGCCTTGAGGGTGGCCTGCGGGTCCTTGCACTTGGCCAGCAGGATCATGGCGGCGATCACATACGGCTTGTAGCTGGCCTCCTTGTACAGCGGAGTGCGGTAGCGGTCGAAGACGCTGGCCTCCACCTCGCCGTCCTTGCAGGAGACGTCATTGATATCGGCGGGCAGGCAGTGCAGGTACAGCGCCTTGCCCTCGTGGGTAGTCGCCATCAGCTCCTCGGTGCAGCACCAGTCCTTGTGCTCGGCGTTCTGGGCCAGCAGCTCCTTTTCCAGAGCCTTGATGCCGTCGGTGTCGCCCTCGGCGTAGAGGTTGGTGCGCTTCTCCATGGCGGCAAAGGGCGCCCAGCTCTTGGGATACACGACGTCGGCGTCCTTGAAGGCCTCGGCCATGGAGTGGGTCTTGGTGAAGCTGCCGCCGGAAGCCTCGGCGTTCTTGCGGGCCACTTCCTCGACCTCGGGCATGACCTCATATCCCTCGGGGTGGGCCAGAACGACGTCCATGCCGAAGCGGGTCATCAGGCCGATGACGCCCTGCGGGACGGACAGGGGCTTGCCGTAGCTGGGAGAGTAGGCCCAGGTCATGGCGACCTTCTTGCCCTTCAGGTTCTCGACGCCGCCGAACTCATGGATGATGTGCAGCATATCGGCCATGCACTGGGTCGGGTGGTCGATATCGCACTGCAGGTTGACCAGCGTGGGCTTCTGCTCCAGAACGCCGTCCTTGTAGCCCTCGGTCACAGCGTTGACCACATCGTGCATGTACTTGTTGCCCTTGCCGATGTACATATCGTCGCGGATGCCGATAACGTCCGCCATGAAGGAGATCATGTTCGCGGTCTCGCGGACGGTCTCGCCGTGCGCGATCTGGCTCTTGCCCTCGTCCAGATCCTGCACCTCAAGGCCCAGCAGGTTGCAGGCGGAGGCGAAGGAGAAGCGGGTGCGGGTGGAGTTGTCGCGGAACAGGCTGATGCCCAGACCGGACTCGAAGATCTTGGTGGAGATGTTGTTCTCACGCATGTAGCGCAGGGCGTCGGCCACCGTAAAGACGGCCTCCAGCTCGTCGTCGGTCTTCTCCCAGGTCAGGAAAAAGTCGTTCTCGTACATTTCCTTGAAGTTGAGGGAGTTCAGCTTGTCGATATACTGCTGCAAAGTCTTATCCATGATAGGCTCCTTTTCTGTTTGAGTCGGTGTGAGGACGGAAGGGCCGCCCGGACGCACACGGCCTGAGTCGGTGCGCCCGGGAGCCGAATGGGGAAGAGAAATACGATCTTACAGGATGTCGTTGTTGGTCTTGCCGGCGCGGAACTGGGCCACGTCGTCGGTCTTTTTGCTCTCGTCGTACAGGTTGACGGCGGCCACATAGACGGCGGCGCAGGTCACGAGGTCCTGCTTCCAGGTGATCTCGTTGGGGGCGTGGGCCTGGCTCTCGGCGCCGGGGCCGAAGCCCACGCAGGGGATGCCATAACGGCCCTGAATGGCCACGCCGTTGGTGGAGAAGGTCCACTTGTCGGTCAGCGGGCGGTGGCGCAGGGACATGGCGCTCTCGGCACCGATGCGCTCGTCGCCGTACAGAGCCTTGTGGGCGTCCACCAGCGCCTGAACGTGAGCGGCGCTTTCCTTGTTGATCCAGGTCGGGAAGTAGCACTCGGTCTCGTAGACCTCGCCGGTCCAGGACGGACGGTCATACATGTACATGGAGACCTTCACGTCGTCGCCGTACTTCTTGACGTTGGGTAGGTCGCGGATCTCCTGCAGGCAGGAATCCCAGGTCTCGCCCGCGGTCATGCGGCGGTCGATGGAGATGGAGCAGCTGTCCGCCACAGCGCAGCGGCTGGGGCTGGTATAGAAGATCTGGCTGGTGGTGCAGGTGCCGCGGCCCAGGAAGCGGGCGTCCTCGTAGTGGTCGGGGTTGTACTTGGGGTCCAGCATCTTGACCAGACCCTTGATCTCGGTGCCCTCCTCGGCGTCGTTCTCGTTCAGGGCGCGGACGTCCTGCAGGATGTCGGCCATCTTGTAAATGGCGTTGTCGCCGCGCTCGGGAGCGGAGCCGTGGCAGGACACGCCCTTGACGTCCACACGGATCTCCATGCGGCCGCGGTGGCCGCGGTAGATGCCGCCGTCGGTCGGCTCGGTGGAGATGACGAACTCGGGCACGATGTGGTCCTTGTTATAGATGTACT
>JBJERT010000296.1:0-3390 GCA_051882435.1 Faecalibacterium sp. | reverse complement strand
ATGAAAGGAAGTTTTTGCAATGTCTGTCATGGATCTTCTTGCCGCCCGCCGCACCTACCGCCGCTTTGCACAGAAGCCCGTCCCGCAGGACGTGGTGGAGGATATCATCGAGGCGGTGCGCCTGTCCTCCTGCGGCGCGAACCGTCAGGCCATCCGGCTGGTCATCGTCCAGAAGCCGGAGGACGTGGCCCGGGTCCAGCCTCTGGTCAAGTGGGCCGCCTATCTGCCGCCGGAGCAGGGCACACCCAAAGCCGACGAGCTGCCCACACTGTACGCCGCCGTGGTGCAGGAGACCGCCATCCCCGGCGACCTCGACACCGACGCGGGCATCGCGCTGGCGAACCTGACGCTGGCCGCCTGGGACAAGGGCGTGGGCAGCTGCATCATGGGCGCTATCGACCACCCGAAGCTGACCGAACTGCTGGGTCTGTCCGCGACCGAAAAGCTCCACACGATGGTGGCCTTTGGCTATCCTGTCCACGCCGCCCGCGTCGTGCCCATGACCGCAGAGACCGGAGTAAAATACTATCTGGACGAAAACCGCGATTACTGCGTCCCCAAGCGCAGCACCGACGAGATCGCGCGGTATCTGTAACGCCGCTGGGACTTCCCCGCCCGCGCCCGCCCTGTACGGAGGCGCGGGCTTTTTTGCATATATACGCAGATTTTGTGGTTTTCTCTGCATAATTGATTGCAAATTGGTTTCAATTTCGCCGATTGATTGCACAACTCTTGACATTTATCTTTGTACAAATTATACTAAACTCTGTCTTTCAGGGGCAGGCGACGCGCGCCGCCCCTGCCATTCCGGTTTTTGATATAGATAGAGGAGTGTTTTGGATTATGAATAAGATCTCTCGCCGCAGCTTTCTGGCTGCCGCCAGTCTGTCCGCCGCTGCTCTGGCTCTGACCGCCTGCGGCGGCAGCTCCAGCAGCACCGCTTCTTCCGCCGCATCCGCTTCTTCTGCCGCTTCCAGCTCTGCCGCCGGCAAGCAGACCATCTTCGCTCTGGAGGACCTCAAGGGCAAGACCGTCGGCGTCCAGCTGGGCACCACCGGCGACCTGTACATGTCCGACGAGATCGGCGGCGGTCTGGATATCGCGGGCGTGGAGCAGTACAACAAGGCTGCCGACGCCGTGCAGGCTCTGCTGAGCAACAAGATCGACGCCGTGTGCATCGACGACCAGGTCGCCAAGAAGTTCGTCGACGCCAACCCCGACACCCTGACCATTCTGGACACCGCCTATGCGGTGGAGGATTACGCTGCCTGCCTGAGCAAGGACAACAGCGCTCTGACCGAGGCCATGAACGGCGCCATCGCCGAGCTGAAGGCCGACGGCACGCTGGACGCCATTCTGGATAAGTTCATCAACAAGACCGAGGGCGCACAGGGCTACGTCAGCCCCGCCGACGCCGACCACTCCAAGGGCACGCTGGTCATGGCGACCAACGCCGCCTTCGAGCCGTACGAGTTCATCGAGAGCGGCGAGATCGTGGGCATCGACGCCGACTTTGCCCGCGCCATCTGCGACAAGCTGGGCTACGCGCTGCAGATCGAGGACATGGAGTTCGATTCCATCATCCCCGCTGTCCAGAGCGGCAAGGCGGACTTCGGCATGGCCGGCATGACCGTGACCGAGGAGCGCCTCAAGAGCATCGACTTCACCGACAGCTACTGCTCCGGCGTCCAGTCCGTCATCGTGCTGAAGTAATTTTTCGCAAAACCTCTTTACAAATCGCAGTTTTTGTGGTTTGATAGGGTACAGGAACAGAGCGTGGAGGCTATTCCGGCTCTGTTCCTTTTCTTTTTTGGATATATGCATAAAAATTCATTGATTTATGCATATCTGTGGGTGCCGTTCCGGCCGGAACGCCCCGCCATGCGAGAGGGAGGCAAATATTTCATGGAATTTCTGCAAGGGCTGTGGCAGTCGCTGGCGGAGCAGTTCACAGCGACCTTCATCACCGAGCAGCGCTATCTGCTGTTTCTCAACGGTCTGAAGACCACGCTCATCATCACGTTTCTGGCCGCGCTGCTGGGCGTCGCGCTGGGCTTCTGCATCGCCTATGTGCGCACCACCTACGACCGGACCGGCAAAATGGGCATCCTCAACGCGCTGTGCAAGCTGTACCTGACCGTGATCCGCGGCACGCCGACCATGATCCAGCTGCTCATCATGTACTTTATCATTTTCGGTTCGGTCAAGATCGACAAGGTGCCGGTGGCCATCCTGGCCTTTGGCATCAACAGCGGCGCCTATGTGGCCGAGATCTTCCGCAGCGGCATCATGAGCATCCCCACCGGGCAGATGGAGGCCGCGCGCAGCCTGGGCCTGAACTACACCCAGGCGACCTGGAAGGTCATCCTGCCGCAGGCGGTCAAGAACGTGCTGCCCGCGCTGGGCAACGAGCTGATCGTGCTGTTGAAGGAGACCTCCATCAGCGGCTACATCGCGCTGCAGGACCTGACCAAAGCGGGCGATATCGTGCGCAGCCGCACTTACAGCCCATTCTTCCCGTACATCTCGGTAGCGCTGATCTATCTGGTGATCGTGCTCATTCTGGAAAAACTGCTGAACAAGATGGAAGCGAGGTTGGCGCAAAGTGACCGATAAAATCCTGGAAGTCCGGGGCCTGCAAAAGACCTACGGCGGCGAGAAAAAGCGGGGCGTCCGGGGCCTGACCCCGAAGCTCGAGGTGCTCAAGGGCATCGACATCGATATCTACCGTGGCGACGTGGTCTGTCTGATCGGTCCGTCCGGCTGCGGAAAATCCACCTTCCTGCGCTGCCTGAACCGGCTGGAGGTGCCCACCGGCGGCAGCATCAAATTCGAGGGCACCGAGGTGGACGAGGCCCACATCGATCAGCTCCGCCAGAAGATGGGCATGGTGTTCCAGCACTTCAATCTTTTCCCGCACATGACGGTAAAGGAGAACCTGTGCATGGCGCCGGTGCTGCTCAAGCTCAAGGACCGCGCCGCGGCCGAGAAGCGGGCGGACGAGCTGCTGGCCCGCGTGGGCCTGTCGGAGAAAGCGGATGTTTACCCCGCCAGCCTGTCCGGCGGCCAGCAGCAGCGCATCGCCATCGCCCGGGCGCTGGCGATGGACCCGGACGTCATCCTGTTCGACGAGCCGACCTCGGCGCTGGACCCCGAGATGGTCGGCGAGGTTTTGGAGCTGATGAAGGAGCTGGCCCACACCGGCATCACGATGCTGGTGGTCACCCACGAGATGGGCTTTGCCCGCGAGGTGTCCAACCGCGTCATCTTCATTGACGAGGGCCGCATCCAGGAGGACGAGCCGCCGCAGGAGCTGTTCTCCAACCCGAAAAATCCGCGTCTGAAAGCGTTTTTGTCCAAGATGCTGTGAGGGGCTTTTTGTTCCTTTTT
>JBJERT010000295.1:0-3401 GCA_051882435.1 Faecalibacterium sp. | reverse complement strand
CATAAAATCAGCTAAGCGCAACCCGTCTTCCTTTTTCTCGAAAAAGGAACAAAAAGAAAAGGCCCCGCCTTACAGCGGAGCCTGAAGATCTGCGCATCAGTCGCGGCTGCGGGTGTTGCCGAACAGGCGCACGACGTACAGGAAAATGTTGATGAAATCCAGATACAGGGTCAGCGCACCGTAGATAGAGGCTTTTTCGGCCAGCTCGGTGTCGCAGGCATAGTAAGCATACATCTGCTGGAGCTTCTGGGTGTCGTAGGCGGTCAGCAGCATGAACAGCACAAGGCCGATACCGCAGTACAGCACCGACGAGCCGAATCCAAAGCCGAACAGCATTCCGAACAGGCCGGAGATCAGCAGGGCGACGAGGCCCAGCATCAGGCGGGGACCCCAGCGGGTCAGGTCCTTGTGGGTGGTGGTGCCGTAGACGGCCATCAGGCCGAAATACACCGCCGTGGCAAGAAAGGCCATGACCAGCGTGCCCAGCGAGAACGCAAAGAAATAATAGCTCAGCACCATGCCGTTCAGGGCTGCGTAGGCGAAGAATACGCCCCGCGCCGCGCCCACCGACATGTTTTGCACCCGGGCGCTGAGGAAAAACACCAGCACCAGCTCGGCGATGGTCAGGGGCAGATACAGTGCGTCCACCAGATAGATCAGCGAGGTGGACGCCGTGAGATAGGCCATTGCAAACGTGACCAGCAGACCGCAGGCCATCCAGCGATAGGTGCGGGTCATATAATCCGAAGCAGTCATTGCAGGCTCCGCGTATCCGCGGTCATAGTTCCTGTAATCCATTATTCGTTCCTCCAGTCATAGGGGGCGCGTTCCTGTCAGAGAGCTTGCCCCGGTTTACAGAATATAGTATACTGCATAGAAATGAACGTTTCATGAAGAAGGCTGTGATTTTTCATGTCCCTTGGTCTTTATCTGCACATTCCGTATTGTTTTTCCAAATGCCGGTACTGCGATTTTTATTCGCGTCCCGGCGCGCGGGGCGTTCCGCCGGAATACACGGATGCCCTGCTGCGGGAGCTTGCGCGCTTTGCGCCAAAGGCACCTCTGCGCCCCGATACCATATACTTTGGCGGTGGCACCCCCAGCCTGCTGCGCCCCGCAGACGCGGCCCGCCTCATCGAGGCCGCACAGCCCGCTCCCGGCGCAGAGATCACGCTGGAGGCCAACCCGGAGACGGTCACGGAGGAGAGCCTGCGGGAGTTCCGGGCAGCGGGCATCAACCGCGTTTCGTTTGGTGTACAATCTGCGCGGGACAGCCAGCTCCGCACGCTGGGCCGCCCGCATACCGCCGGGCAGGCGCGGGCGGCGTTTGCCATGGCGCGGCGGGCGGGGTTCGAGAACATCAGCGGCGATATCATGCTGGCGCTGCCCTATTATACGCAGGCGGAGTTCGACGAGACGCTGGAGCTGATCGAGCAGGGGGGAGCCGTTCATGTTTCGGCCTATCTCTTGAAAATAGAGCCGGATTCCGCCTTTGGCCGCACCCCGCCCCAGGGACTGCCCGGCCCCGACGAGGCCGCGGAGTTTTATCTCTACGCGGTGGAGCAGTTGGAGCGCCGAGGCTATCGGCAATATGAGATCTCCAACTTCGCGCGGCCGGGCTATGAGGGGCGGCATAATCTCATTTATTGGAACTGCGGCGATTATCTGGGGCTTGGTCCTGCCGCTCACTCCTGTATGGGCGGCCGACGGTTCTATTATCCCGCCGATACCGAGGCGTTCCTGCGGGACGCCTGTGCTCCTGTGATGGACGACGGCTGCGGCGCGGAGGATTATCTGATCTTACAGCTCCGGCTGCGGCGGGGTCTTTCTCTGGCCGAGTACCGGCAGCGCTTCGGCAAGACCTTTTCGTCCCGGCAGATGGGCTTTGTCCAGAACTGCGTCCGGGCGGGCTATGCCGTTTTCGACGGCGAAACGCTGGCCCTCACCCCTGCCGGGATGATCGTACAGAACAGCATCCTCGCCGAGCTTCTGTGAGAGCTGCATCACCGGCCACCCCAGCAGGCGGATGGCCTCCCGGTCGTGGGTGGCGAGGAGAGTCGGTTTTCCGGCGGCGCGGGCGCGCAGCAGCGCGGCAGCCCGCTCCAGCGCGGCGGGGTCCATGCCGGTGAACGGCTCATCCAGTACAAGGGTGTCGCTCTCGGCCCAGAGCGCGCGCAGCAGCGCCGCGCGGCGTTTCTGACCGCCGGAGAGCTGCCGCGCAGGCAGCGCACGAGCGGCGGCGTCCAGACCCAGCTCTGCAAGGTCCCGTACTAGAGCCTCCCGGTGCTGGGCCTCTGCGCCGGGCAGCACCAGCGCGATGTTCTGTTCTGCGGTGAGCTGGGGGCAAAGACGGTCCTCCTGAAAGACTGCCGCTACCCGGCCCGCACCCCGGACCCGGCCCCCGCTGGGCGGCTCCAGACCCATCACGATGCGCAAAAGGGTGGTTTTGCCCCAGCCGCTGGGTGCCCACAGGACGACCGGGGCGGTTACCGACAGGCAGAGGTCCTCGAACAGTGTTTTTTCGCCGAAGCGCTTGGTCAGGTGGTCCAGTGTCAGCATTTGGCCTGCGCCTCCTCTCCGGTAACAGCCCGCACTGCGCGGTCCAGCAGGGCAAGGAACAGCTTTTCAAATATGGCGCTCAGACAGATGATGACAAAGGTCCAGGCGAACAGCTCCCCCGTGGAGAGGGTGATCTTGGCGCGATAGAGCGCGTCGCCGATGCTGCCATCAGGCAGTCCGATGACCTCGGCCGCGACGCCGCTTTTCCAGCAGATGCCCAGCGCTACGCTGCATCCCTGCCGGAACGCGGGCAGCACCGCAGGCAGCCAGATGGCCCGCAGCCGCCGTGAAGGCGCAACGCGGAATACCCGCGCCATTTCCAAAAGCTGCGGGTCTGCGCTGGCGATGCCGGTGCGCACGGCCCCGTACAGCACGGGCAGGACCATCAGGAAGCTGATGAGCACCGACAGCGACCCGCTGCGCACCCAGACCAGAGCGAGGATGATGAAGCTGGCCACCGGCGTGGCCTTGACGAGCTGCATGACGGGAGCCAGCAGCAGGTCTATGGTCCGGCAGAGCTGCGCGGCCGCCGCCAGAACAACGCTGCACACCGCGCCCAGTCCGAAGCCCAGCAGGATGCGGCCGCTGCTGTACGCTACGCGCCGCCAGAACGATGCCTGCGGCAGAAGCTGGGCCAGCGTGCCCAGCGCCTGCACCGGCGACACGAGAAAGACCTCCTGCCCGACAGCGACAGCCGCCGCCTGCCACACCGCCAGCCAGAACATCACCGCCGCCAGCCGCTGCGCCCACAAGGGATATTTCATTGGGAGACTCCTTTTCTTTCTTTTTTTGTTCCTTTTTTGAAAAAAAGGAACCGAAAAAACTTTTTACTGGCAAGCCGC
>JBJERT010000294.1:0-3418 GCA_051882435.1 Faecalibacterium sp. | reverse complement strand
TCTGGAACAGCTTGCCCACCAGGGCAATGGCCACATCGTGGGGGCCGCAGCCTGCCGGGAGCGCACCCGTCAGATAGATCGCCACGACGCCGGGGCGCGCCACATCATAGGTGCGGCCCAGAAGCTGCTTGGCCAGCTCGCCGCCGCCCTCGCCGATGGCCATGGTGCCCAGCGCGCCGTAACGGGTGTGGCTGTCCGAGCCGAGGATCATTTTGCCGCAGCCCGCGAACTTTTCACGCATATACTGATGAATGACCGCGAGGTGGGGCGGGACAAAGATGCCGCCGTACTTCTTTGCCGCGGACAGGCCAAAGCGGTGGTCGTCTTCGTTGATGGTGCCGCCCACCGCGCACAGGCTGTTGTGGCAGTTGGTCAGCACATACGGGATGGGGAACCGCTCCAGCCCGGACGCGCGCGCCGTCTGGATGATGCCCACGAACGTGATATCATGGCTGGCCATGGCGTCGAACTTGATCTTCAGGTTCTCCTCGTCGCCGCTGGTATTGTGAGACTGCAGGATCCCCCACGCGATGGTCCCTTTTCCGGCCCCGGCCACTGCCGCGGCGTCGAAGCCTTTGGCCGCAAGAGCGGCAGGTGCATTGCCGTCTGCTGCGATCCATTCGCCGCGGGCATAATATGCGCCGCCTGCGCTGCACTGAATGCTATCCAACATTTTGATTCGCCTCTCTTTATACATTATCCGGCCCGCTTTCTCATCAGCGGGTACTTTCCCTCCCGGACGCCGGGCCGCAGGGGCCGCGTCCGCTACGAATATAGTATACCATGAATCGACCGAAAGAAAAAGCACTTTTTTCGTCAGAACAGCCCGCTCCGCAGGGAACGACCTTATTTCGGGGAGCGTTTGCTCCCCCGGAGACAGTGCTTACCGGAAAAGGGTCTCAAAGTGTTCACACATTTTTCACTTTTCCGTACATAAAGGCCGCTTGATTTTCAAGACTAACTATGATACTATCAAAAAGCGATACCCCCAGGGGGTAGGGGTTCCTCCGGGTGGATCGCAAACCGGTTTTTCTTGAAAGGAGTACAAATCATGAAAAAGAAAAACGAGTCCGTTTCCTGCTGTGCACCGAGCGATCTGCTGCGTGGGGTTGCAGACGCCGAGGGGACACAGGATCTCACATCTTCTGCGGCGCTGGACGCCACAGAGCAGGTCATCGGGCGCCGCCGCTCTATGCCGCGGACGCCCGAGCAGAAAAGGATGCTTGCCCAGCGTCTGAACCGCATCGAAGGGCAGATTCGAGGCATTCGGAACATGATCGACGACGACATCTACTGCCCGGACATCCTCGTCCAGGTAGCCGCAGCCAATGCTGCGCTGAACAGCTTTACCAAAGAGCTGCTGGATCAGCATTTGCGCACCTGTGTTGCCAACGATCTGCGCGAGGGCAATGATGAAAGCATCGACGAGCTGCTGAAGGTGCTGCAGCGGCTCATGCGTTAAGGAGGCGCATCGTAATGACACAGTACAATGTCACAGGGATGAGCTGCGCTGCTTGCAGTGCCCGTGTGGAAAAGGCGGTCCGGCAAGTCCCGGGCGTAACGGAGTGCTCCGTCAGCCTGCTGACCAACTCGATGGGGGTCGAAGGGACTGCCAGCGCCGACGACATCCTGCGCGCCGTGGAGCGAGCCGGATATGGCGCAAGTCCGAAATCCGAGCCGGGCGCAGCGCAGCCTTCCTCCGCTCCTGCTGATGCACTGGCCGACCATGAAACGCCGAAGCTGCGGCGGCGGCTGATCGCATCTGTGGGGTTCCTGCTGGTGCTGATGTACTTTTCCATGGGGCACATGATGTGGGGCTGGCCGCTCCCGCACTGGTTCGATGGAAATCACGTCGCCATGGGACTGGTGCAGCTCCTTCTGTCCGGCATCATCATGGTCATCAACCAGAAGTTTTTTATCAGCGGCTTCAAAGGGCTGGTGCACGGCGCGCCCAACATGGACACGCTGGTCGCCCTGGGTTCTGCCGCCAGCTTCGGGTGGAGCACCTGGGTGCTGTTCCAGATGACGGACGCACAGCTCCGCGGCGATGAAGCATCCGTCATGCACTATATGATGGAGTTCTATTTTGAATCCGCGGCAATGATCCTGACCCTCATCACCGTGGGCAAGCTGTTGGAAGCACGCTCCAAAGGCAAGACTACCGACGCGCTGCGCAGCCTGATGAAACTTGCGCCCCAGTCCGCCACGCTCCTGCGCGACGGCGCAGAGGTGGAAGTCCCCATCGGGCAGGTACGGCCGGGCGATCAGTTCGTGGTGCGGCCGGGCGCGAACATCCCGGTGGACGGCATCGTCCTGGAAGGCAGCGGCGCAGTGGATGAAAGTGCCCTGACCGGCGAAAGCATCCCGGTGGACAAGGCCCCCGGCGACCGCGTTTCCGCTGCGACGGCCAATCAGGCGGGGTTCCTGCGCTGCGAGGCCACCCGCGTAGGCGAGGACACCACGCTTGCCCAGATCATCCGCATGGTGAGCGACGCCGCCGCGACCAAAGCCCCCATCGCCAAAGCCGCGGATACCGTAGCAGGCTATTTTGTCCCGGCGGTGCTGGTGATCGCGGCCATCACGACCGCGGTCTGGCTGCTGCTGGGGCGGGACGCTGGCTTTGCGCTGGCGCGGGGAATCTCGGTGCTGGTCATCAGCTGTCCCTGCGCGCTGGGTCTTGCCACTCCGGTGGCCATTATGGTCGGCAGCGGCGTCGGAGCAAAGCACGGCATCCTGTTCAAAACAGCTTCCTCTTTGGAGGCGGCAGGCCGCACTGAGATCGTGGCGCTGGACAAGACAGGCACCATCACGCAGGGGGAACCGCGTGTGACCGACCTGCTCCCGGCTCCCGGCGTAACGGAAGAAGAACTGCTGACGCTCGCCGCCGCGCTGGAGCAAAAGAGCGAGCACCCGCTGGCCCGCGCCATTCTCGCCGCTGCGGAAGAACGGCAGCTCGACCCGCCTCAGGTCACGGATTTTGCCGCCCTGCCCGGCCATGGTCTGACCGCTGTTCTGGGCGGACAGGAGATCTTTGGCGGAAACATGGTTTTCGTGGAAACAAAATCTCTCCTGCCCGAAACGCTGCGCGCATCGGTCGCTGCGCTGGCGGAGCAGGGCAAAACACCGCTGTTCTTTGGCGGCTCTGGGCGCTTGCTGGGCGCCGTCGCTGTGGCGGATACGATCAAGCCCGACAGTCCGCAGGCCATCCGCGATCTGCGTGAAATGGGCATCCGGGTGGTGATGCTGACCGGTGACAACGAGCGCACCGCGCGGGCCATTGGCAGGCAGGCCGGTGTGGATGAGGTCATTGCCGGCGTACTTCCCGACGGCAAAGAAGCGGTCATACGACAGCTCCAGAGTAGCGGCAAGGTAGCCATGGTGGGCGACGGCATCAACGACGCCCCCGCCCTGACCCGGG
>JBJERT010000293.1:0-3423 GCA_051882435.1 Faecalibacterium sp. | reverse complement strand
GCACCACCTGTCGACATCGCACCAAAGGGCCTCCAAGAAGGGCGAGCGCCGGGATTTTTCGTGATTTTTATGCGCGGATATGGTATACTGGTAAAAAACACCGCGCCCGCTCCGGCGGGGCACGAAAGGAAGCGTTTGACATGGAAGAAAACGAGCGCAAAGAGGCCGAGACCCCGCAGGCTCCCGCGGATTACAACCGGTACATGGGCACCCTGAACCGCATCTACCGCCGGGGGAACAATCCCCGAGCCAAAAAGCTGGATTCCGGCATCGACTCCCTGAAAAAAGGCGCGGCCGCGCCGCAGCCCGCCCCCGCCAACGGCAAAAAGGACCGCAGCTTCTGGGTCACGCTCGCCACGATCCTTGTGGCGGCGCTGGTCATCTGGCTGGTAAAGTCCTTCCTGCTGTGACCGGCCAGGGGGCGCAGCCCCCGCGCGCGGGAGCGCGCAAACCGGTGCCGCCCGCCTTCCGTCCAACCAGCAAACCCGCCCGCCCATCGCGCAGGCGATGGGCGCAGTAAAAAGTTTTTGCCCCGCTTTTTTCAAAAAGCGGGAAAACACGCAAAGAGCGGGCCTGCCCTCCCTTCCGGGAAAGCAGGCCCGCTCTCTTTCGTTTTTGTTTACAGCTTGCAGGCGGCGACGGCGCGGTAGCCCTCGGGCAGGCCCAGCTCATTGGCCGAAGCGTCCATCTGCCACGCGATATGGCCGGCCCACTGGGACGCGGCGGCGGTGAAGTGCAGCAGCACGACGCCCAGGTCCAGATCACCGTCAATGCGGTCGGTGTAGGCGTCCGCCATCTCCACCAGCGTGATGCTGGTATCCCGAATGACGAAGCCATAGGGCTGGCGGTTCAGGTAGCTGGGGGAGAGGGACGCGGCATACAGCGCCTCCCACAGCATATCGTCATAAAATCCGATATGGTCATCCAGACCATCCTGCTTGCCCCACGCGTTCAGGTAGGACAGGTCATACACGCCCTTCTTGGGGGCAAAATACTGGCGCTTGGCGCTGTTGTCCACATTCTTCATGCTCAGCAGGTTGAAGCGCAGGCGGCGCAGGCCGCGGACGCCCTCGCCGAAGGCCGCGATCGCCGCCACCTCCAGCTCGGACTGGATGCCCAGCGCCTGCTTGATGCGGCCGCTGTCGGTAAAGGTGATCCAGCAGCTGCCCAGCCCCATCTCGGTGAGCTTGAGGATCAGGTCCTCCATCATATAACCCGCGTTGATGCCTGCGTTGGGAGCCTGCTCGGAGAGCAGGACCAGATAATTGGGCGCACCTACAAGGAAATCCTCGTAGCCAGCGGCCCGTTCCAGCTCGGCCTTGGCCTCGGTGCCAAAAATGCGCAGCTCGGTCCTGAGGCCGGGCAGCAGGCGGTGGCAGCCATCCTTGTAGAAGGCTTCGATCTGCGCCACGGCGGCAGCAGGGACGCTGTTGGCGGAAAACTCGCGGGCGGACTTTCGATTCTGGATCAATGCGCTGTAATTCATGGACGCTCCTCCTATGCTTTCGCTATGTTTCGGGCGCGTGGCCCGCACGTTCTCTGTCCTGGGAATGGAGAACCGAGAGCAGGCGCCGCGTTCCGGCGCTCCTGCGCTTGAAATCCATTTGGATGTATAGCCTAAATTATAGCACGGGCGCAGGGGAAAATCCAGTGTTTTGCACGGGTTTCGCCAAAATGGAGCGCGCGCTCACAGCAGCGCCGACACCAGCCCGATGACATTGACGCCCAGCCACCCGGCCAGCGCGATGGCCGCGCACCGGAACCACTTTTTGCGCAGCAGAGGGTCTTTTTTCTCCTTGATGCCCTTGGTCAGCAAGATCAGCCCCGACGCCAGCAGGGCAACGGTGCCCACGTCTATGATAAAACCCATAAAAAATCTCCTTATAAAAAGCACTGCCCGGGCAGACGCTCCGGGCAGTGCTCCGGCCCGGCGGAAAACCCCTCCGCACGGTCCTGTCTGACTGGTTCAGGCGCTCACCTGCTGCGGACGGAGAGGGCGGCTCAGACCGCGGCCTCGTAGTCCAGCATAAACTGCACGATGCCATCCATGGCCAGCTCGCGCGGGTCCAGCTTCAGCGCACCGGCGCGGATCTTGGCGTAGCTCAGGGGCATATACTGATGCAGCATATTCATGGGGATGGGATATTTGCGCAGATTTTCGAACAGCTTGTTCATCGCGTCCACGACTTCGGGCTGGCCGATGTAATAGCGCGCACGGTCGGAGTAGCTGTACTTGCGGCACTGGGCCAGATGCTTCTCGTCGCCGTGGTAGTGCTTGGCCCAGTTCTCGGGGTGGGCCAGCATGACCTGCTCCAGCGTCTCGATGAAGTTGGCGCGCTCGGCCTCGGGGACCAGCTCCTTTTCCATCATGCTCAGGGAGAACAGCGCCTCGCGCAGGCCGTAGGTCAGGGCGGGGCCGACTTTCAGGATGGCGATGCCGTCCGTGACCATGTTGTACAGGTCCTCGGCGGTCTGGTAGTCGGTGGAGTGGCCTTCAAAGCAGACGTCCGGGAACTCCTTGAGCGCGGCCACCAGCTCGGTGGCGGCGGCGGGATCGTAGTCAAAGACCTGCTCGTCGCCGAACTCGACGCCGGGCTGCACGACGACTGCAATGACGTCCTTCATGCCGTCGCCCACGCCTTCCTCGGTCCAGACGCGCTGGTAGGTAGACACCGTATCACGGAACGCCTCGGGCTTGGTGACAGCCAGCGTGTCCTCGGCCTCGGTCGCGCCGCCGGGGATGGGCACCTCGCTGCCGATGACGAACACCGGGCGCATGGCGTCGGGCTTTTCGGCTTTCAGCTCCTCGTAGCCCTTCATGGCGGCCTTGTAGAGGGCCGCGCCGCGGCGGGCCACAACAGCGGTGGGCAGCAGGCCCTCGGCGTCATCGGCCACCTTCATGCTGGTGTCCAGATGGATCTTGGTGAAGCCTGCGCGGGCATACTGATAGACCAGCTCCACGGAGTTGGCCATGGCCTCGGCCTCGGGCAGCTTCTGCCAGGTCAGGGGGCCGAGATGGTCGCCCGCCAGAATGATCTGGCTCTCCGGCAGGTCGATGTCCTTCGCCATGCGCAGCACCATCTCATAGAAATCCTTCGGCTTCATGCCGGTGTAGCCGCCGAACTGGTTCACCTGATTGGCCGTAGCCTCGATGAGCACCGGGGTGCTGCGCTCCTTGGCGCGGCGCAGCGCGATCTCCAGCACCAGCTCGTTGGCGCTGCAATAAGAGGGGATGCCGCAGCGGATGCCCTGGCGGCGCTTATCCATCATTTCCTGCAAAGGGTGTTTCATGGGATATCTCTCCTTTTTTGATCACAAGCGATTCTCTTATATCGTGGGCGAGGCGCACACTCCTCCAGTCGCCTGCGGGAGTCGCAGCAAGAACTCCTTCCGTCATCGCTGGCGCGATGCCACCTCCCTCAT
>JBJERT010000292.1:0-3432 GCA_051882435.1 Faecalibacterium sp. | reverse complement strand
CGATGGGCGCAGTAAAAAGTTTTTTCGGTTCCTTTTTTTCAAAAAAGGAACAAAAAAAGAAAAGGAACAAAAAAAGAAAACCCCCCGTTTGTGCTGGAAACTGCTTCTCAAACACACGCGAATCTGCTATACTGTATACGTTTGTATCAACAGAATGACAGGGGAGGAGACCGTCCCGACGGGGCGGCATGAGGGAATGGAACACAACGAGAAGATCACGAAACAGGAGCGGGAACGCAGCCGCCAGTTGGCGCAGCGGGTCGCCGGAGAGCTGGCACCCCGCACGGTGGCGTTTCTGGGCGAAGCTCCCGCGCTGGAGAGCGCGCTGCGCGCCGCGAACCTGACGCCCGCCGCCGGGCCGGAGGCCGACCTGCTGGTGGTGTCCGACCCCGCATGGGTAGAACTGCCGCCGCAGCTGCCCGGTGCGGTGCTTCTGGTCTGCACCGCATCGGAGGAGCTGTCCTCGTGGGCCGGGGAACTGCTGGCCCGGGGGTACAGCCGCGATTTCAGCTGGAAGAACCGGGGCCGCACCCAGCAGACCGCGCTGTTCCGTCTGGCGGAGCCGAAGCGGGAGACGCTGGCCGTGGACTATGAGGCCGAGCTGGATACGCTGCGCGTCCGCATGGCCCGGGCCGAGCGAACCAGCGAGGAAGAACGTCTGCTGCTCGAGCGCCTGCGCAGCGACCTTGCGCTGAGCCGCAGCCACGAGCAGCAGCTGGAGGCGGCCCTCAACAGCGTGACCGGCTCCACCTTCTGGCGTCTCACCTGGCCGATGCGCTATCTTGTCAGCAAGACGCGGCAGGTGCTGCGCGCGTTCCCGCCCTTTGTTTTTGTGTCGGAGCTGCGCCGCGTCGGTCTTTCCGGCATGCGGGAGCAGGCCCGTGCGCGGCGGGAGTATGCCGCGCACTTCCCGGGCCGGACCCTGCGGGCCGACCGCTTCGCTTCCGCGGAACTGCTGGTGCGGCAGGCGTCCCATCAGCCTGCCGGACCTAAGATCAGCATCGTGGTGCCGCTCTATAATACCCCGGCGGAGTTTTTGACCGAGCTGCTGGATTCGGTGCAGAACCAGACCTATCAGAACTGGGAGCTGGTCTGTGTGGATGCCGGGCAGGATGCCGCAGTCGGTCAGGCGGTGCGCGCCCGCGCCGGGCAGGATGCCCGTATCCGCTACCAGAAGCTGGACCGGAACGCCGGTATCGCGGGCAACACCAATGCGGGCATCGCGCTGGCACAGGGGGACTATATCGCCCTGCTGGACCACGACGATGTGCTGCACCCCTGCGCGCTGTGGTACGCGGCGCAGGCTGTGGCAGAGCAGGGCGCGGACTTCGTCTATACCGATGAGGCGACCTTTGAGGGCAAGGTGGAGAATGTGGTGCTTTACCACTTCAAGCCGGATTTCATGCTGGACAACCTCCGCTCCAATAATTATATCTGTCACCTGACCGTGTTCCAGAAAGCGCTTCTGGAAGCCGCGGGCGGCGGCGAGCGCAGCGAATATGACGGCGCGCAGGACTTTGACCTGTTCCTGCGCCTCACCGAGCATGCCCGAAAGATCGTGCATATCCCCCATGCGCTGTATTACTGGCGTTCCAGCCCGGGCAGTACGGCCAGCGATATCGCGGCCAAGACCTACTGTACCGACGCGGGCATTGCCGCGCTGCGCGCCCATTATGCCCGGGCCGGGGTGCAGGTGGAGGACGTCTCCCTCATCCCCGGAACGCCCGGCTACTATAAGACGGATTACGCGCTGCTGCGCCCGGGCCGGGTGAGCATCCTGATCCCCACCTGTGACCATGTCCAGGACCTGGAGACCTGCGTGGAGTCCATCTATGCCCGCACGACCTACCCGGACTTTGAGGTCATCCTGATCGAGAACAACAGCCGGGAGGAGGCGACCTTCCGGGCCTATGAGCGGATGCAGAAGGAGCACCCGGAGGATCTGCGGGTCGTGACCTGGCAGGGCAAGGGGTTCAATTACAGCGCACTGAACAATTTTGGCGCGCAGTACGCCACCGGCGAGTATCTTCTTCTGCTGAACAATGATACGGAGGTCATCACGCCGCGCTGGCTGGAGGAGATGGTCATGTACGCCCAGCAGAAGCGCGTGGGCTGCGTGGGCGCAAAGCTGCTCTACCCGGACGATACCATCCAGCACGCGGGCGTCGGCTTTGGCATCGGCGGCGTGGCGGGGCATCTGCACAAATACTTCCCGTGCAGCTCCGACGGCTATATGGGCCGACTGAACTATGTGCAGGATGTCTATGCCGTGACGGCAGCCTGCCTGCTGCTGCGCCGCGAGGTGTTCGAGGAGGTCGGCGGGCTGGACGAGAGCTTTGCCGTGGCCTTCAACGATGTGGATTTCTGTGTGCGGGTGCGCAAGGCGGGCTATACGAACGTGTTCACCCCCTTCGCGCAGCTCTATCACTATGAGAGCAAGAGCCGCGGCCTGGAGGACAACCCCGAAAAGCAAAAGCGTTTTCAGGGCGAAGTCCTGCGGTTCCAGGCCCGCTGGGGCAGGGAACTGGCCGAGGGCGACCCCTGCACCAACCCGAATTTTGATATCCAGCGCGAGGATTTCAGCCTGAAGATCCTGCCGCTGGAATGAGCGACACCACAGGAAAGAGGGGGATCGAGTGGAGCTGTCGGCTTGCATCGTGGTATACAATGGCTGGCAGGAGGCGGTCAAGGCGGCGCAGAGCGTGTTGGAGCACACCCGCCGCTATCCGCTGACGCTGTATCTGGTGGACAACGCCAGCCCGGACGGCAGCGGGGCCAGCCTGCGGCGGGCCGCCGCAGACGGTACGCTGGCCGCTGGGCAGGGCCAGCGGGTGGAGGTGGTCTGCCGCGAGGTCAACGGCGGTTTTGGTACGGGACACAATACGGTCCTTCCGCGCCTGACCAGCGAGGTGCATTTTATCCTGAACCCGGATATCGAGCTGATGTCGGATGCGCTTTCGGACCTCGCGGACTGGCTGGCACAGGAGCCGCAGGCCGTGATGGCGCGCCCGGCGCTGGTTTTCCCGGACGGTACGCCTCAGCGCCTGCCGCTGCGCCGGTGCAGCCTGCGGCCGATGGTCTACCGCCAGCTGCCATTCCTGCGTTTCCTCGAAAAATACAATGAGCAGTACCTGATGGCGGACCGGGACCTGACCGTCCCCACCGAGATCGAGTTCTGCACCGGCAGCTTTTCGGCAGTGCGCACCGCCGATTTCCGCGCCGTGGGCGGCTTCGACGAGAAGTATTTTATGTACGTCGAGGACGCCGACCTTACCCAAAAGATGCTCACCCGCGGCAAGGCGTACCTTGTGCCGCAGGTGCAGGCGGTCCATGCCTGGCACCGCGCCGCGCACCGCAGTCTCCGCCCCTGTCTCTGGCAGGTCAAAAGCCTTTTGCGATACTTCGCCAAATGGGGATTCCGGTTTTGAGGGG
>JBJERT010000291.1:0-3453 GCA_051882435.1 Faecalibacterium sp. | reverse complement strand
TCAGCGCATCTCGATGCCCAGTTTGAACTTCAAATTGCCAAGGATCTTCTTGACGGTCCGTTCCACCAGATCGGGAGATATCTCAGCGCGGGGATCGGACAAGGTGAGCGAGAAGGCCATACTCTTTTTACCCGTTCCCAGATTCTTGCCGCGATAGATATCAAACAGTTTGACCTCCGATACCAGCGGGCTGGCCTTGCGGATGGTCTCCTCGATGGCACCGCAGGTCACGGCTTCGTCGCAGACCAGAGCGAGGTCGCGGCGTACCGGCGCATAGGCACTGAGCGGCTGATAGTGCAGCTCGCCCTCCACACAGGACATGAGCGTCTCATAATCCAGCTCTGCGAGATAGATATTCTGGCTTTCCTTCTGTTCCTTCGGGATATCCAGCTCCGCATTGATCTCGTTGGAGAGCTTGCCGAACACACCGATGCGTTTGCCCTTGCAGGAGACAACGGCGCTGATACCGGGATGCAGCCACGGAGTGGCTTCGCGCTCATATGTGAAGCTCAGGCCAAAGCCGGACGCCAGCGCCTCCAGTGCTCCCTTGACCGTGAAGAAATCCTCGGCGGGGCCAAATACGCCCAGACACAGCGTCTGACGCTCATGGGGATGCTCGGTGATGGGCAGGCTCCTGGCCAGATAGACCGGTGCCAGCTCGAACAGACGGCCTTCCGCGCAGCCCTTTTTGAGATTGTCCACGATGACGTGCAGCATCGACGGGGCCAGCAGCGTGCGCATGATGGACAGGTTCTCACTGATCGGGTTCAGGATGCGGATCGCCTGACGGGCAGCGTCCTCCGCGGGCAGATGGAGCTGGTCCAGCTCGGCCTGGGAATAGAAGGCCAGCGTAGACGCCTCATAGAACCCCTGCGCAGCCAGAAGGCGCTTGGTCTTCATCTGCTGCTTCTGTTCCCGGTTCAGGCCGCCGTTGGTCACGGCAGCCGTCTGGAGGAAGGTGGGAACGATGTGGTCATAGCCATACTCCCGGATGACTTCCTCGGCCAGATCCGGGAAGCTGTCCACATCTTCGCGGTAGAGCGGTGCGCGGACGACCCACTGGCCGTCGGGCTGCACCTCTACTGTGAACTCGAGGCGTTCCAGGATATCGATCATCTCCTGCTCGGGCACGGTGATGCCCAGCACGCCGCAGATCCTGGCAGGCGTGGTGACGATGGTCTTGCGCTCCAGCGGGCGGCCATCGGTCAGATCATACTCCAGCGTGGTGATATCGCCGCAATCCAGCTCCTGGATCAGGTGCAGCGCGCGGGCGAGGCCCAACGCGGGCGACGAACGGTCCACGCCCTTCTCATAGCGGGCAGAGGAATCGCTGGACTGGCCCAGTGCGCGGCTGGTCTTGCGCACCGAGTCGCGTGCAAAGGTCGCGCATTCGAACAGCAGGCTGGTGGTGTTTTCGTCCATGCCGGAGTTCGCGCCGCCCATGATGCCTGCCAGCGCCACCGGCTTTTCGGCGTCGCAGATGACGAGATTATTTTCCGTGAGGGAAAATTCCTTTTCGTCCAGCGTAACGATTTTTTCGCCGTTGCGGGCGCGGCGCACCGTGATGCTGCGGCCCGCCACCTTATTCAGGTCGAACGCATGCATCGGCTGGCCCATTTCCAGCAGGGTATGATTGGTGATATCCACCACGTTGCTGATGGAGCGCAGGCCGCACAGCGCCAGATGGCGCTTCATCCAGCGGGGAGACTCCCCCATGCGGATATTGCGGACATAATGCGCCATATAGCGCGGGCAGAGGTCCGGGGCTTCGACGGCCACCGCGATGGGCGCGTCCGGCTCGAGAGTGGCGGTATAGTCCGTTGCGGGCATTTTGAGCGGCTTGTGCAGCACAGCCGCCACCTCCCGCGCAATGCCCAGCACCGACTGGCAGTCCGGGCGGTTGGCGGTGATGGAGATATCGAAAATAAAATCATCCAGACCTACCACGGGGCAGATATCTTCGCCGGGGGTCGTATCCTCCGGCAGGATGAGCAGACCATAGACCTCCGCGCCGGGATACAGGTCATCGTTCAGGCCCAGCTCCTCGCCGGAGCACAGCATGCCGTTGGATTCCACACCCTGCATCACGCGCTTTTTGATCTTGATGCCGCCGGGCAGCGTGGAGCCATCCAGCGCGGCGGGGACATGCGCGCCCACAAATACATTGGGTGCGCCGGTGCTGATGCGGATATCGTGGCCATAGTCGCCGCAGTCCACGACACACTTATAAAGGTGGGTCCCCTCCTGCTTTTCCATCTCGACCACCTTGCCCACGACCACCTTGTCGATGCCCGCGGACAGGTCAATGAGTTCCTCTACCTCAAAGCCGCAGGAGAAAAGTTTCGATTCCAGCTCCTGGGCCGTGACGGCGATATCGACGTATTCCTTCAACCAACTGAACGGTACTTTCATGGCTTCTTCTCCTCCTTTTTACTCCTGGAACTGCCTGAGGAACCGCAGGTCGTTCTCGAACATCAGGCCGATGTTATTGATGCCGTACTTGAGCATGGCGATGCGCTCGATGCCGATGCCAAAGGCAAAACCCGAATACTCGTCCGGGTCGATATTGCAGTTTTCCAGCACGCGGCGGTTCACAACGCCGCCGCCCAGGACTTCGATCCAGCCGGTATGCTTGCACAGGGGGCAGCCCTTGCCGCCGCACTCAAAGCAGCTCACATCCACCTCGACGCTCGGCTCGGTGAACGGGAAGTAGGACGGACGCAGACGGGTCCGGGTGCCCTCGCCGAACAGCTTCTGCACGAACGTGTTCAGCGCGCCCTGCAGATCGCCCAGAGTGATGCCCTTGTCCACCACAAGGCCTTCCATCTGGTGGAACATGGGGCTGTGGGTAGCATCCGAATCGGAACGGAACACACGGCCCGGGATCAGCACCTTGATGGGCGGCTTCTGGGAGTCCATGGTGCGGATCTGGCCGCCGGAGGTCTGGGTGCGCAGCAGGAACTCATCGGACAGGTAGAAGGTGTCCTGCATATCGCGGGCGGGGTGGTCTTTGGGAACGTTCAGGCGGGTAAAATTGTGGTCGTCGTCCTCGATCTCGGGCGCGTCGGCTACGGCAAAGCCCATACCGGCGAACACGTCGATGATCTGGTTGGTGACCAGCGTCAGCGGGTGCAGGCCGCCCATGGGGCGGGTCTTGGCGGGCAGGGTGATGTCCACCGTCTCGGCGGCATTGCGGGCGGCCAGCTCCGCCTCCCGGACGCGGGCGGCGGCGGCGTCATAGTCCGCCTGCACCTTCTGCTTCAGTTCATTGATGACCTTGCCCATGGCCGGGCGCTCCTCGGGCGCCACCGAGCGCAGGTTCTTCATCAGGGCGGGGATCTTGCCGTTTTTGCTGAGGTATTCCTGCCAGAAGGAAGACAGCGTTTCCTTCGAGGACACCTGGCCGAGGCTCTGCTCGGCCTGCTTTGCCAGCTCTGCGATCATTGCTTGCAT
>JBJERT010000290.1:0-3464 GCA_051882435.1 Faecalibacterium sp. | reverse complement strand
TCCAAGCGGTTTTGTCTTTTCTTCCAGTGCCTCCAGATGTCCCCGGGGACGGAAGCCCAGCAGCCCTGCGATCAGACAAACCGGAAACAGGCGAAGCTCCCGGTTCCAGCGGGTGACAGCGTCATTATAGATCAGGCGGCTGGTCTGAGCCATTTTATCATAACGGTCCAGAGCGTTCATGCATTGGACATAGGCTTCTCCGGTCTTTAGCTCCGGGTGTTGCTCTGCCGCCCGAATGACCTCGGCCAGGACCCCGGCGAAAAGCTGTTCCTGTCTTCTGATATCCTCCGGTGAGGACTGAGGGCGGATGGCGCTGCGGCGTGATTCAAGCAGCTGCCGCAGGGCCTGTGCTTCCGCAGGATCAAATTTTTTCAGCAGGTCTAGCAGTCCCGCCAAAACAGCAAAACGCGAGGCGATCTGGATCCCCAGTTGATTGAGAGCATCCTCCATGGTCTCGTTCATCGTGGCCAGAGAATGCCGGGTGCTGATCCCCCAGAGGAGCAGCAGGACCAAAACGACCGCCGCAATGACGCCCTTTGTCATGTTCCTCTGTCCCCCCTTCCTGATCGCGCCGACCGCACTCGTCGTCTTTCAACGATTCCAGTATAGGAGAACGGCGCGCCCAATGGGAACGCTCTGCATGAAACGCACTGGAACGGTACCGAATCGTTTTCGGTTTCAGAGAGACAGCCGCAGAATGAATTTGCCCTCCTTTACCAGAAAGGTATAAATGCCTCCGTAACGCTGAACGATGGCGCAGATGCTTTGGACCCCGATGCCATGGCCGGGCCGGTCTGTGACGGGCAGGCCGTTTTCAAACCGGATCCCCTCCGTGCAGGGATTCATGACCTGCAAAAAAAGCCTGCCGCTGCGCTCATAAAACTGTATCTCAATGCCAGGCGCTTTTCCGGCGGCAGCAAAGGGCCGGCAGGCATGGAGAGCATTTTCCAGAGCGTTGGAGAGCAGGACACACAGGTCGCTGTCCGATATCAGGAGAAACGCCGGGAGCGTGCCCTGCACATGAAAGGCGATGCCGGAATCCTCGGCCCGCCCGGCAAAGGAGGAAAGGATCAGGTTGGCGGCCTCGTTCTCACAGTACCGTCGGAGCTTCTGCGCTTCGATTTCTTTACAGATCCCGGAGATATAAGACTGCGCCTGTTCGGTCTGGCCGTTTTCGATGCAGGAGGACAGATACTGCAAATGATGGCGCAGATCATGGCGGTACTGGCGGGCCAGCGCCTGAGATTCCCGAAGGGTGTTGATCTCACGGACCGCCTGTGTCAGCTGGAGGTCAAGGGTCTTCTGCGCCTGTTGGAGCTGGAGCTCGGTCCGCTCCTTGGCCGAGTGATACAAAAGAAACGTCAGATATGCTGCGCAGCAGACAAATGGCATAAACTCCACTACCGCCGGGTCGCCGTTTTGCAGCAGCCGGGTATAGACGCGGGTCCAATAGTCGAACCCATAGTAGACCGCCGGGATCAGGCCAAATTGCAGTTGTCTCCCGACCGGACAGGCAGAAAGCTCCTGAATGGAAGGCGAGACAAACCGGAGCAGGAGCAGCAGGAGCGGAAGCGTGAGGAACAGCTCGACGGCGTCCTGCATCATCTCCCCTCCGGCCAGCAGCGCGACCGCCAGCAATGCCACCCAGCGCCGGAGCTGACAGCACAAATACGCCGTCAGGACCGATATGACCGGCCACAGCAGCCTGCGCGTCAGAAACGAAAGGGCCAGGACCAGCGGAACATGTACAACGAACGGATAGATGCGCTGCAAAAACACAGCATCACACCGCAGGTACACCCAGCTCTGGAGCAAGGGCAGCAGCACCATGCAGCTCCAAAAAAACCGACGATTCCTCGGTGTGGCCAAAGCGTTGCAGAACGACGCGGACAGGATGCTTCCAAAAAGGCTGACCGACAGATCGTTCAGCAGAGAGAGCCAGAAGCTCATAACATCACCTGCCCGTTCTCAAACGCATGCTCCAGAAACGCATTTTTGATCTCGTTATACTTCCCGCGCGGGAGCGGGATCTCGGTCAGGCAGGACATCATGATAGCGTGGCTGGAGATCCTCTTCACATGGTCCAGATTGATGAGGTAGGAGCGGTGCGGCCGGATAAAATTCCGATAAGAGCTCAATCGGTCACACAGTTCATCCAGACTGCCCGGACTTTCCAGGACCTTTCCGCTGTCCAGATGAAAAAACAGGGTGCGGTGGAGCACCTCACAATATTCCAGCCGCTTCAGCTCGATCCGCGTAACGCCGCTTTTGCAGCGGAGGACCAGTCCGTCGGACTGCTCCTTCCGGCAGGCCTCCAGAACAGAATCCATCAGGAGGAAAAAGTGTTCCTCTCGGAGCGGCTTCAGAAGATAAAAATACGCGCCGACCCTATAGGACTGCACCGCAAATTCAGGAGATGAGGTCAGAAAGATGATCTTGACATTGCTGTCATAGTTCCGGATCTCTTCCGCCGCTTCGATCCCGTTTTCCCCAGGCATGAGGATATCCAAAAACAGGATATCAAAGCGGACGCCCCGCTCAACGGCTGCCAGCAGCTCCAGCGGGCTGTGGAATGCGGTGCCCTGGATCGCGCAGTTCCGTGCCAGTCTGTAACGGTCCAGAAGTCCTTCCAGCTCTTTCAAGGTCGACCGATCATCGTCACAAAAAGCGATCCTTACGATTTCAGGTCACTCCCTTTCTGCCATATTGAATTGTTTTATTTTATCATATTTCATGCAATGCTGACAAGGTCTTGCCTGAGATGTACCACTTATGTACTGAAATACCGGGGCTGTACATCAGCGAACGGTCGGGGCTTCTGGAATACGACCCGCAATACAAAGGCGGCATCGTGGTGGGCACAAGAACTACCTATCTGCCGGGAAAAACATGGTGGACAAGGCCCGGCAGGTGCTGGAATCCACGCCGAATGACGCGGGCGGAGGAAGTGTCTGAGCTGGAAAAGAACGCACTGTTAAAGGACGGAAAAATGTGCTCTACTGTAGAAAACTGCTGACGCAAGAAAGGAGACAGCAAATGAAAGCAAACACGACCACATTGACCGGCTACACGGCACGCACAGAGCGCGCCGGTCCGCTGAGCCTGGGCATATCCGGGAGCTGCGGCAACGAACATCTCCGGGTCCAGCGCAGGGCAGGCCGGGAAGGACTGAACATCTGCGTGGTGTTCCACCCCTGCGGCGCGGAACTTCTGGTGCCGGAGAGCTTTATTTTACTATAAAGGATGTGATTTTTTGAAAAATATCCTTGACGTATCGCGCTATCAGGGCATCATCGACTGGGACGCGGTGAAGGCCAGCAACCTTGTGAACGGCGTGATGCTGAAAACGGTATCCACCAACCGCAGCCTCAGCAGCCGGTCGGACGGGCTGTACATCGACCCGACCTTTGAGCGCAACTATGCCGAGTGCCAGCGCGTGGGCCTGCCGGTGGGCGTATATTATT
>JBJERT010000289.1:0-3465 GCA_051882435.1 Faecalibacterium sp. | reverse complement strand
ATGGGCGCAGTAAAAAGCTTTTTCGGTTCCTTTTTCTCGAAAAAGGAACAAAATCAAAGGAACAAAATCACAGCTTTGCCTTGCCCATGCAATAGGTCTGGATCACGTCGTAGTTGTCGTCCAGCACCACGATGTCGGCGTCCTTGCCCACCTGGAGCGAGCCCTTGCGGTCGTCCAGATGCAGGCAGCGGGCGGGGTTGATGGTGCAGGCGTTCAGCGCGTAATTGAAGGGCACCAGCGCGTCCTCGACCAGGATGCGCAGTCCCTTGTTCAGGTTCAGCGTAGAGCCTGCCAGACCGCCGGTAGAGGTCAGGTGAGCGCTGCCGTCCGGGTAGATGACGATCTCGTTGCCGCCAAACAGGTACTTGCTGCCCACGGGGGTGCCCTTGGCCATCAGGGCGTCCGAGATCATGATGGCGTAGTCCGGGCCTTTGCTCATGAAGTAGTTGTTCAGCGCGGCGGGGGTGGAGTGGCAGCCGTCGCAGATGATCTCGCCGTACATCGTGCGGATGCGGTAGGCCGCGCCCACAAGGCCGTTGGCCCGGTGGTTGAAGGGCGTCATGCCGTTGTAAACGTGGGTCATGGAGCGCGCGCCGTTGGCGTAGGCCATCACGGCCTGCTCATAGGTCGCGGCGCTGTGGCCGATGCTGACCACCACGCCGTGGGCCGCCAGATAACGGGTGAGGGCAAAGTCCTCGTCCGTCTCGGTGGCCATGGTCACGAGGCGGATGTTGCCGTGGGCCGCCTGCTGGTAGTGCTCGAACTGCTCAATGGTCGGCTTGGCGATGAACTGCTCCGGCTGGGCGCCCTTGTACTTCATGTCCAGATAGGGACCTTCGAAATGGATGCCCAGGATCTCGGCGCCCTCGTAGCCCTCTTCCATCACCTTGGCCACGTTGGCCACCGCGTTGGTCAGGACCTCCACGCTCTGGGTGATGGTGGTGGCCAGAAAGCTGGTCACGCCCTCCGAGACGATGTGCTCGGCCCAGTAGCGCAGGCCCGCTTCGTTGGCGTCGTTGGTGTCGAACTCATAGGCGCCGTGGCAGTGGATGTCCATGAAGCCGGGCACGATGCGTTTGTCGCCGTAATCGTCGTCCACCTCTTTGGTCCCGTAGGGGAAGATGCCCGTGATCTTGCCCTGCCCGATCTCGAGCGCTGCCGGGACGAACTGATCGGCCAGCCAGACTTTTTTGCTTTGAATCACCATAATGAGATGCCCTCCTTTTCGAGCGATCATTGTTTGTCCCATTATACCGCCATTTTCACCAAAAATATTTATATTTTTCAACCAAATTGTTATGGCTTTCAGTAAGTCCTTGTTTTCTGCTCGGCGGGTGTGATATAACAAAGGTACCAACACTACTTTAGGAGGTAGAAAAGGATGAACATTTTTGATCTGACGGAAGAGAAGATGAAGGAAACGTCCTCGACCTTCACGGTCCACGAGATCTATCAGCAGCCCGCCACCTGGCGCAAGACCTGCGCCCAGCTGGCCGCCTGCAAGGATGAGCTTCAGGCCTTTATCGACCAGGTCGTGAAAGCGGATGATTTCGACATCGTCCTGACCGGCGCAGGCACCAGTGAGTTCGTGGGCAACTCGCTGTATCAGGCCCTGAACCCCAAGTACGACTACAAGGTCAAGTCCTACGCTTCTACCGATCTGGTCCCCTCTCCCGAAAACTTCCTCTCCCGCACCAAGCCCACCCTGCTGGTGAACTTTGGCCGTTCCGGCAACTCCCCCGAGTCCGTGGGCAACGTCCAGGCCGCGGATGTGGTCTGCCAGAACGTGTACCATCTGTTCGTCACCTGCAACTGCGAGGGCGCACTGTCCAAGCAGGCCGAGGGCCGCTCCAACTGCTTCGCCCTCAACCTGACCCCCGAGACCCACGACCAGTCCTTCGCCATGACCTCCAGCTACTCCAATATGTATCTGGCGACCTATCTGGCGCTGAATCTGGACCAGCTGGACGAGATCACCGCTGAGGTCGAGAAGCTCTGCGTTGCGGGCCAGCACTTCCTGGACGAGCAGTATCCCGCGTTGCAGAAGATCGTGGGTGAGTTCGACTTCAACCGCATCGTCTATCTGGGCAACATCGGCCTGAAGGGCGTGGCGCAGGAGTCCGCGCTGAAGATGCTGGAGCTGACCGCGGGCCGCGTGGCTACGATGTATGATTCCGAGCTGGGCTTCCGCCACGGCCCCAAGTCCATCATCGACGACCGCACCCTGACCGTCGCCTACCTGAGCGACGACGAGTACCGCCGCACCTATGAGCTGGATCTGGTCAAGGAGATGGCCCACCAGCGCAAGGGCAACAAGATCGCCGTGGTGTACAACCGCGACTGCGAGGGCATCGAGGAGCTGGCGGATTACCCCGTCCAGATCAAGGTCGGCAAGGACGAGGAGAACGTGCTGCTGGGCCTGGACTTCATCCTGTTCGCGCAGACGCTGGCCGTCCACAAGAGCCTGTCGCTGGGCATCACCCCGGACAACCCCTGCCCCACCGGCGAGGTGAACCGCGTGGTCAAGGGCGTCACCCTGTACCCGTACACGCTGAAGTAATTCCGGCTTTCGCAGGAGGGAAACGAACATGATTGGTTTGATCGTGACCGGCCACGGTCATTTTGCAGACGGCATCCACACCTCTGCGCAGATGATCGCAGGCGAAAATGAGTATGTCAAGTACATCAACTTTGAGGAAGGCATGTCCACCGAGCAGCTCGCGGACAAGCTGAACGCCGCGTTCGACAGCTTCAAGGAGCTGGACGGCGTGGTGGTCCTGTCCGACCTGCCGGGCGGCTCGCCCTTCAAGACGGCCGTGGAGTGCAAGTTCACGCGCCCGGAGCAGAAGATCGAGGTCCTTTCGGGCACCAACCTGCCCATGATCGTCACCGCCGTGACCATGCTGGACATGGAGGATGATCCCCGCTCTCTGGCCGACGAGCTGGCCGAGACCGGCAAGGACTGCATCGTCCGCTTTGAACTGGCGGAGCACACCGATGACACCGACGAAGAAAGCGACGGCATCTGATCCATGGCCATCAATTTTGAAGTGATCCTCTGGACCTGCGTCACGCTGGCGGTCCTGATGGGCATCATTGCCTTGATCCTGTATGCGATATCGGCGGCCAACATGCGCAAAAAGCGCAAGGAGGTCGGCGAACTCCACACCGGGATGAAGGTCGGCGCAAAAGTGATGTTCGCGGGCGGCATTTACGGCAAGATCGTCGCGATGGACGAGGACACCCTCCGCGTGGAGGTCGCCCCCAAGGTCGTTATCGAGATCTCCCGCTACGCCGTGCAGGCGCTGGTCAAGCAGTAGAAAACAACCCAACCGTACCTTTGTGCAACGCCCCCGCAACGCCGAAAGGCGCTGTGGGGGCGTTTTTTTACGGGGGTTTTGTTCCTTTTTCGAGAAAAAGGAACCTAAAAAGCTTTTCAATCGGCCCACACATTCGTGTGGGCCA
>JBJERT010000288.1:0-3467 GCA_051882435.1 Faecalibacterium sp. | reverse complement strand
TTCCTTTTTTCAAAAAGGAACAAAAACCCCCGTCAATACGCGCTCAGCCCCAGACTGACATCCAGTGCCTGGTCCACTCGTTTCTGGTCCTCGGGAGTGATCTGTCCGGCGCGTTCGCGCAAGCGGTGCTTATCCAGTGTGCGGATCTGTTCCAGCAGCACGACGCTGTCCTTGGCCAGACCGGTGTCCGCCGCCCGGATGTTGATGTGGGTGGGCAGGCGGGCCTTGTCCAGCCGGGATGTAATGGCCGCTGCAATGACCGTGGGGCTGTGGCGGTTGCCGATCTCATTTTGCACGATGAGCACCGGGCGGATGCCGCCCTGCTCCGAGCCGACCACCGGCGAAAGGTCGGCATAGAAAACTTCTCCTCTGTGTACCTCCATAAAAGCTCCCTCCCTGAAATATGGGGACTGCGCCCGCTATGTGGTGCAGCGGCCGCGTCCGTTCTGTCAGTAGTATGGACCGGGAGGGCGCGCCCTATGCACGCACGGGCATCTATTCCATTGTATGCGGCGGGGAGGGAAGGGTTTCCAGCGTACAGAAGGCCAGTGCAAACCCGCCGTCGTGGCTCAGGGAGAGCTGCGCGCGCAGTCCATGAGCTTCGACCCATTCCGCTGTTGGGCCGGAAAAGCGATATTCCGGCTGACCGGAGGGCAGGCGCACCGCCTCGATCTCGCACAGCGAAAAGGGAGCGGTCAGCCCGGTGCCTGCGGCCTTGAGAAAGGCTTCCTTGGCGGCAAAATCCGCTGCGGCGCTGGCGGCGCGGTGCGTTCCGGCGCGTCCGGCGGGCAGCGGCTCGTCCAGCGCCAGCGCGGCCCGTTCTGCCGGGCCGAACACCCGCCGCACGAACGCGGCGCAGTGCGGCCCCGACAGGGCTTTTTCGATGCGTGCGACCTCGCACAGGTCACAACCGATACCATAAAGCATAGTTTTGCCTCCAGGACTGGAATTAAGGCGTACGGGAGCCGCCAAGTTGTATGATTATTGCCGGGAATTTTAGGAATAATGTGCAAATCCGGTGCGGAAATCTTGAAGTTTCTTCCCAATTCGTGTACAATAAATTATAGTTCATCCAAAGGGGGTGTGTTTCGTGGGTGACTCTACCGCTATCTTCTCGATCCACGACCAAAAGGACTATGAGATCCATGAGGTCATACAGCAGGTGTACGACGCGCTGAAGGAAAAGGGATACAATCCGGTCAATCAGCTCGTGGGGTACATCCTGTCCGAAGATCCCACCTATATCACGACCTACAAGGGCGCACGGTCCCTGATCCGAAAGATCGACCGCGACGACCTGTTGCAGGCCCTTCTGCGCAATTACCTGAACGTCTGAGCTTTTGTCATCCCGCTGCTTCTCCCCGGAGAGGCGGCGGGGTTTCTTTTTTTTTGTTCCTTTTTTGAAAAAAAGGAACCTAAAAAACTTTTTACTGGCAAAACGCGTTCGCGTTTTGCAAAAGGTTTGATGGCAGCCGGTGGTTGGGCGGCCACGGTTTGCGCGCTCCCGCGCGCGGCGGCTGCGCCGCAGGTCAGGGAGCGTCTGCGTCCCGAAGGGGAAGGAGGAAGATCTGGTTGACGACAGTTTCATACTCCCACGGTTCGCGGACTTTCTTCAGGCGTTTTTCGAGGGATTCTGCGCCGTCGAACCGATGGATAAGGTAGAACCAGTGGGCTTTCATGCGGCTGATGGCGCAGGATGCGCTGCCGAACAGCTCGGTATAGCCGCGGAACAGCTCGTCGAGATAACCGCGCAGTTCTTCCCGGGTCGCGGCCGGGCCGCCCACCGCTTTCCGCAGCAGCGCGGGGTCGGCAATAATACCCCGTCCGACCATGATGGCAGAAAGGGAAGGAAATTCACCGGAGAGGCTGCGGAGGTGTTCCACCGTGGTCAGGTCGCCATTATAGCAGACCGGCATCCAGCAGGCGGGCAGCGCCTGCGCAAAGGCGGCGCGGTCGGCCTGTCCGCGGTAAAGCTGGCGCATCACCCGGGGATGGATGGTCAGCTCACAGAGGGGGTAACGGTTATAAACGGCGAGGATATCCTCAAATTCATCGGGGAAGTTCACGCCCAGACGGGTCTTGACCGAGATGGGGCCGCCTGCCTGCTGGAACACGGCATCCAGAAAGGCGTCCAGCCGGGCGGGGTCCCGGAGCATTCCAGCGCCCTTGCCTTTGGCGGTCACGGTGCCGGAGGGGCAGCCGAAGTTCAGGTTGACCTCCGTATAGCCGAGCCTGCGCAGCTCGCCGATCATCCACGCGGCCAGCACGCCATCCTTGCCAAGGACCTGAGGTATGACCGGCACGCCGGGATTGTTTTCGGGCAGGACCTCCGCCATCTTTTTTCGGATGAGGACGCGGTTCTCCGGCGGGGAGAGGAACGGGGCATAATACCGCGTCGGCGCGCCCTCTGCCCCGAACCACGCCTGATGCGCCTGTCTCCAGACCCGGTCGGTCAGCCCCTCCATCGGGGCGATGTAATATTGCATAAAAACAGCTCCTGATTTTTGGGGAATGGGAAAAGCACAGGCGCACCGGCGGCGGGCCGATGCGCCTGTGCTGCGGCACGGTCAAATGATATAGTCATTGCCCGGCTGGTCGGGCAAGACCAGGTCGGCCAAGGTGATCTTGCCGAAATAGTCCGAGATCAGCTCGTCCAGCCCCTTCCACATCTCATAGGTACGGCAGCCCGACATCCGCGGGCAGGCAGCAGCGCCCGGCACAAGGCAGCTCACCGGCGCGAGGCTGCCCTCGGTCAGCATCAGGATCTCGCTCACGGTATACTGGTCCGGGCTGCGTGTCAGACGATAGCCGCCGCCCTTGCCCCGCAGTCCGGCCAGAAAGCCGTTCTGCACCAGGACTTTGAGGATATTCTCGAGGTATTTTTCCGAGATCTCCTGCCGCTCGGCGACTTCCTTGAGCGGAACGTACTTTTCCGACTGGTGCTCCGCCAGATCGATCATCACGCGCAGCGCATAGCGTCCTTTGGTCGATACGATCATAAAAATCTCAGTCCTTCTTCCGGTTTCAAAATTTGCAAACCTATTATACAATAGGGTAAATAACTTTTCAATCAAAAATTTCAAAAAATCCATTGACAACGCAGGGCAAGGGGATTATAATACCCTCAAACCCATCCGAAATATTGGTAATTAAGAACCGCGCCGGGGATGTTCGGAGCGGCAGGGCGCAGAGCCGCCCGCGATAAAGGAGGAACTACCTATGAGCAAGATCTATACTTCCGCAGACCAGTTGATCGGCCACACCCCGCTTCTGGAGCTGACCCATATCGAGCAGCAGGAGAGCCTCTCCGCCAAAATTCTGGCGAAGCTCGAATACTTCAATCCGGCCGGATCGGTCAAGGACCGTATCGCCGCCGCGATGATCGCGGATGCCGAGGCCGCAGGCAAGCTCAAGCCCGGCTCGGTCATCATCGAGCCGACCTCCGGCAACACCGGCATCGGTCTGGC
>JBJERT010000287.1:0-3471 GCA_051882435.1 Faecalibacterium sp. | reverse complement strand
CGTTTTATAGATAAGCCTCACCAAATTTTCCCGCCCCTCTTGCATCCGGGGCCTGTTTTTACTATTATAGAGGAAATATCAGGTATTTGAATGTTTTGGGAGGATGGCATGTATACTTTGTTTCTTGTGAATCCGACCGCAGGCAAGCAGGATTGCAGCGGGCTGCTTATCCCGCAGCTTGAGGCGGCCGCTGCCCGCAGCGGGATGTCGCCACAGCGGTATACGGTGCGCTGCACCGAATATGCGGGCCACGCGAAGGAACTGGCCCGCGCCGCTGCCCAGCGCGCCCAGCGGGCAGGGGAGAGCCTGCGCATCTTCACCGCGGGAGGGGACGGCACCTTCAACGAGGCACTGACCGGCGCCAGCGGTTTCGACTGCGCAGCGGTGGGATGCCTGCCATTTGGCAGCGGCAATGATTTTCTGCGCAGCTTCGGCACCAAAGAGGAGTTTCTGGATCTGGACGCGCAGCTTGCGGGCGGTACGGCGGTGATCGATCTGATGCAGACGAGCCTTGGTCTTTCCGCCACGATCTGCGCCGCCGGGCTGGATGCGCAGGTCGCCTATGGCATCCCCAAGTTCCGGCGCATCCCCTTCTGCGGGGGCGAGGCGGCGTATCTGCTTTCCATTGTAGAACAGATCTGCGGCCATATCGGGCGTAAGGTAGAATATGACATCGACGGGGAACGGTTCACAGTGGACTGCCTGATGTGCGCGGTATGCAATGGGCGCACCTATGGCGGCGGCTTTATCGCCGCGCCGGAGGCCCGGTTGGACGACGGGTGGCTGGATGTGTACATCGTGCGCACCGTAGGGCGCATGACCATCGCGCGGCTGCTGGGAATGTACAAAACGGGGCAGCATTTTTCCAACGGGCAGATCGCCGAGCCGATGAAGCCTTATTTTATTTATCGCCGCGCCAGGCGGGTCTCGCTGCGCCCGGTGGATGGGCGCGGGCCGATCATCGCAACGGTGGACGGTGAGTGCGCCCCCTGCAACAGCGTCGAGGTGGAGATGCAGCCGCTTTCCGGCCGCATTTTGCTGCCAAAGCCCGCGTTCGAGCGCTTTGCGGCGCAGAAAACCGGGACCGCCTGACCCCAACATCCTGAAAATACATTTGCGCCGTATGCAGACAAAATGCTGCATGCGGCATTTTTTGTTGATGATATGCCAAAAATAGAACCGTCATAAATATTTAACAAACAAATTTTCGCAAAGGGCTTGATTTTTCTGGAAAGAATGCTAAAATACACTTAGCACTCAGACAAAAGGAGTGCTAAGAACCCCCGGCAAAGGGCAGATGCCCTGCCGGCGCAACAGAGTTTTACAATATATTTTTATTATAGGAGGGCAAGACTTATGAAGATTATTCCTCTTGCAGACCGTGTTGTTATCAAGACCGTAGAGGCCGAGGAGACCACCAAGAGCGGCATCATCCTGACCGGCAGCGCCAAGGAGAAGCCCCAGGTGGCCGAAGTTCTGGCAGTTGGCCCCGGCGGGCTGGTGGACGGCAAGGAAGTCCAGATGATCGTCAAGGTCGGCGACAAGGTTCTGACCAGCAAGTATTCCGGCACTGAGGTCAAGGTGGACGGCGAGGAATGCACCATCGTGCGCCAGAGCGATATTCTGGCCGTGGTCGAGGACTAAGCTTCTGCACCTTCATTCCCAAAACGTTTAACGGATTAAATAAGGAGAGATAGATTATGGCTAAACAGATCAAACAGGGCGAGGAAGCCCGCAAGGCACTGTGCGCTGGCATCGATACGCTGGCGGATACCGTCAAGATCACGCTGGGACCCAAGGGCCGCAACGTCGTTCTGGGCAAGAAGTTCGGCGCTCCGGTCATCACGAACGACGGTGTGACCATCGCCAAAGAGATCGAGCTGAAGGATGAGTTCGAGAACATGGGCGCGCAGTTGGTGCGCGAGGTCGCGACCAAGACCAATGACGCCGCAGGCGACGGCACCACTACCGCCACCGTTCTGGCGCAGGCCATGGTCACCGAGGGCATGAAGAATGTCACCGCGGGCGCCAACCCCATGGATATCCGCCGCGGCATGAGCAAGGCTGTGGCCAAAGCTGTGGAGGCGATCAAGACCCACAGCCAGAAGGTCAAGGATTCCAACGATATCGCCCGCGTCGGCACCATCTCTGCGGGCGACCCGGAGATCGGCCGTCTGATCGCTGAGGCGATGGAGAAGGTCACTGCTGACGGCGTCATCACCATCGAGGAGAACAAGATGACCGCCGAGACCTACAACGAGATCGTCGAGGGCATGCAGTTCGACCGCGGCTACCTCACTCCGTATATGGTCACCGATACCGATAAGATGGAGGCCGTTCTGGATGATGCCGCCGTTCTCATCACGGACAAGAAGATCAGCGTCATTCAGGATCTGCTGCCTCTGCTGGAGCAGGTCGTTCAGAACGGCATGAAGCTGCTCATCATCGCCGAGGATATCGAGGGCGAGGCACTGTCTACCCTGATCGTCAACCGTCTGCGCGGTACCTTCACCGTTGTGGCTGTCAAGGCTCCCGGTTTCGGCGACCGCCGCAAGGAGATGCTGCAGGATATCGCGATCCTGACCGGCGGCCAGGTCATTTCTTCCGACCTGGGCTATGAGCTGAAGGACGCCACCCTGCCGATGCTGGGCCATGCCCGCCAGGTCAAGGTCACCAAGGAGACCACGACCATCGTGGGCGGTTTCGGTGACAAGGATGCGATCGCTTCCCGCGTTTCTCAGATCCGCAGCCAGATCGAGGCCGCTACCAGCGACTTTGACCGTGAGAAGCTGCAGGAGCGTCTGGCCAAGATGGCCGGCGGTGTCGCCGTCATCAAGGTCGGCGCAGCGACCGAGGTCGAGATGAAGGATAAGAAGCTCCGCATCGAGGACGCCCTCAATGCGACCAAGGCCGCGGTAGAGGAAGGCGTCGTCGCAGGCGGCGGCACGGCTCCCATCAATGCGATCCCCGCTGTGCGTGAACTGTGCGACACCCTGGAGGGTGATGAGCGCACCGGTGCGAAGATCGTGCTGAAGGCACTGGAGGCTCCTCTGCGCCAGATCGCCCAGAACGCGGGCCTCGAGGGCAGCGTCATCATCGACAAGATCGTCTCTGCCAACAAGCCCAACTATGGCTTTGACGCGCAGAAGGAGGTCTATGTCGAGGATATGATCGAGGCCGGTATCGTTGACCCGACCAAGGTCACCCGTTCTGCTTTGGAGAATGCCGCATCCGTGGCCGAGATGGTCCTGACCACCGAGAGCCTCGTGGCGGATCTGCCGGAACCCCCGGCTCCGGCAGCGCCCGCAGGCGGCGATATGGGCGGCATGTACTAAAAAATGCCATAAATCCGCATGAACACTTGATTTTCGAGGATCTGAAAAGCGTATTTACGCCAGACTTACGCCAGAAAATCAAGCGCATAATAGGGTAACAAAACCGGTGCCTGTTGAAAAGCGGGTGCCGGTTTTT
>JBJERT010000286.1:0-3475 GCA_051882435.1 Faecalibacterium sp. | reverse complement strand
CCTGGAGCGCCCCCAACACCACGAAAAGTGACACATGTTCTTTGCGCCATTTCTTTTTGAAATAGGCTTTCCGTTCTTCAAAGGAAAATGCGCTCGATTTCGCCACTGCTGCGAGGTTCTCGTCCGCTTTTTGCCGAGATCCATCGTCCGCTATTTTTTCCCCTGCAAGCAGGTCATTTATGCTGACACCAAACTCCTTTGCAAGGAGTCCGAACATTTCGATATCCGGCATATAATTTCCGTTTTCCCACCGTGAGATGGTCTTATTCGTTACGCCAAGTCTTTCACCCAGCATTTCCTGCGTCAGCCCTGCCTGTCGGCGGAGAGAAGCAAGATACTTCCCGATTTTTACCGAATCCATTCGATTCACCTCCGGGACAAGTGTATCCTTTTTACCGTGAGAATTCTTCCCCACAAACAGCGAACCCGGAAACATTCTGATTTGTCAGATGCTTTGATAAAACTCCTGCAACAATGATGCTAATTTTTCCGGGCACTCCAAGTTCACTTCATGGCCTGCTCCCGAAATCTCTTTGAACTGGGAACGCCTCAGGACCTCCGCAAGCTCGATGGATGCTTTTTTGTTGGCTTTGTCTTTTTCTCCACAAACGACCAACACGGGACAGGAGACCCGGTGCAGCGAATCGCTAAAATCAAGTTCCGCCATGGTACTGCACAGACTTATAAAATCATGTTTTCCAAATCCGGTCTGTTGAAACATCGACTGCGGCATAAAACGAAACAGCGCATTTTGCAGTTTCAATAATCTCTTTGGCATCTTATACTGCGCCGCGATCAAAACCAGTGCCTTCACCTTTTGGGGATGGTCTATCGCATAGTTCAGCGCCAGCACCCCGCCCAGAGAGAGACCGCATAAAACGATATCTTCCTTTTCTGCACCGCACCTTTCTGAAACAGCAGCGTAGAGAGCGGGATAGGTCGCGGCTTTTCCTTTGACCATTTCTGCCAGATCCAGGCACACGCTGTTTTCCAGCATCTCTGTTGCTCCTGTCACCTTGTTCCAGCTGTCCGCATTTTGCCCCAATCCATGCAGGTATAAGTATTTCATTTGTTCTTTCCTCAAATCGGGATCTATTCGATGTTCGTCAAGGTGATATTAAAATACTAACAGACCGTTTTCATCGTATTGGAAATTCGGTCCCCATGCAACTTCCCAGAAATATCCATCCAAATCAGCAAAATACGCATGATACCCGCCCCAGAATACCTCCTGCGGCTCCTTGACGATGGTTCCTCCTGCCGCGCGGACCAATTCGATCACTTCATCGACTTTTTGTTTGCTGTCCACATTATACGCCAGAGTAATGCCGCCGAAGCCCTTTCCAATCATGGGAGGAGCATCGGGGTTGATATCTTTCGCCAACAGGTCCAGCGGATACAATTCAAACTTGGTCCCCGGCGTATCAAAAAAGCACACAGGAGGATCCTTTTCCTTACAATCCGTGTGGAACCCCAGCTTGTCCCGGTAAAACGTGAGCGAACGCTCCATGTTGTTTACACCCAGGCAGATACAGGTTATCTTGTTCATTGTTGCACCTCCGCCAAAGTCCAATTTATTTCGTTCTTTCGTCAGATAGAGTATAGCAGAAAAAGGTCGGAAAATCCACCATATGCAAAGAAACGCCCGATGATTTTGAAAATCCATCGGGCGTTTCTTCATAGTTTCAGGGTTTCTTTCTCACCGCTGGAAAAGTGTCAGCAGTCCAGCGTCTTGGCCGCCTCAAATTCATCCTGGATCGCCTGCTCAGGCGCATCGGTCAGAAGCGAGACCACAACGATGGCGATGCAGGAGAACAGGAAAGCGGGCAGCAGCTCATAGATGCCAAACACGCCGCCCATCGGCTTCAGGACCAGCTTCCAGAAGAAGACCATGCCGCCGCCTGCGACCATACCGGCCACAGCGCCCGCACGGGTGGTGCGCTTCCAGAACAGCGAGAACAGCATGATGGGACCGAAGGTCGCGCCGAAGCCTGCCCACGCGAAGGACACCAGCGTGAAGATGACGCTGTTCTCGTCCAGCGCGATCACCATACCCACCGCGGCCACGGCCAGCAGCGTGATGCGGGAGACCTGCATGACCTGCTTCTCGGTCGCGTCCTTTTTCAGGATGCCCTGATAGATGTTCTTGGACAGAGCGCTGGCCGCGATGAGCAGATAGGAGTCGGAGGAGCTGATGGTCGCCGCCAGAATGCCCGCCATGACCAGGCCGGCAAACAGCGGGTGCAGCAGCGCCTCAGACAGCACGATAAAGACATTCTCCGCCTGCGAAGAGGTGGTCAATGCCGTCGGGAACAGGGTGCGGCCAATGAGTCCGATACACACTGCCGCGGCCAGCGAGATGATGACCCACACGGTGGCGATACGGCGGGACTTCTTCAGCTCATCGGCACGACGGATGGCAATGAAGCGCAGCAGCACCTGCGGCATACCAAAGTAGCCCAGGCCCCAGGACAGGGTCGAAAGGATGGTGAGCAGACCGTAGCTTCCGGCCTCGCCAAACAGCGGCTGACCTGCTGCGCTGACCTGCTGCGCTCCGCTGGCATCCACCACAGGGGTCGCCGTCGCGAAAAAGGAGAAAAAGCCCGGGATGGACTTTGCATTCTCGATCACCGCGCCGAGGCCGCCCGCCGAGGCGCAGCCCAGCGTCAGCACGACCACCAGCGCGCAGATCATGACGACCGCCTGCATAAAGTCGGAGGCCGACTCGGCCAAAAAGCCGCCCAGGAAGGTGTACACCACCACGAACAGCGCACCCACCATCATCATCAGGCGGTAATCCTGCCCGAACAGGCTGGAGAACAGCTTGCCGCAGGTCACGAAGCAGCTACCCGCATAGACCGCAAAGAAGATCAGGATGAACAGCGACGAAATGGTCATCAGGATCTTTTTCTTCTCATGGAAGCGGTTGGAGAAGAAATCCGGGATCGTGATGGCATTGCCCGCGAGCTGCGAATAGCGGCGCAGAGGCTTTGCCACGATGAGCCAGTTCAGATAAGTGCCCACTGCGAGGCCAATGGCAGTCCAGACCGCATCCGCGGTGCCGCACCAGTAGGCGACGCCGGGCAGGCCCATCAGCAGCCAGCCGCTCATGTCCGAGGCCTCGGCGCTCATGGCCGCGACCCACGGTCCCAGCGAGCGCCCGCCGATAAAATAGCTTTCGGAGTCTTTGTTGGCGCGCTGCGCGAACGCCACGCCGATACCGATGACGATCACCATGTAACAGACCATGGCGATCAGGATCTGGGTCGAATCTCCATTCATAAAAACATTCCCCCTCTGATTTGTGTGTGCGGCCCGGGACGGTCCGCGGGCCGTTGGCCCCGCCTTTCGGTGCGGGCAGAGCCGATGTTCCCGCCCCACGCCGCGAAACTCGTGCGCAGGGGGTGGAAATCTGTTCTATTATAGCACACACTGTCCGTCCGCACAAGCGAAGGGAGTTTTTCTTGCGAGGATC
>JBJERT010000285.1:0-3477 GCA_051882435.1 Faecalibacterium sp. | reverse complement strand
CTACGGCTTTGAGATTTTCTACACCAAAGGAAAGGACAAGCTGTTCAACGTGATCCTGCTGGCCATGATGGTGCCCCAGGCCGCCACCATGATCCCTCTGTTCCAGATGTTCAGCAAGGCGGGGCTGCTCAACACGACCGCAGGCTTTGTGCTTCCGTCGCTTTCCACGCCCTTCCTCATCATGCTGTTCCGCCAGCGCGCGCGCAGCTTCCCGATGGAAATGATCGAAGCCGCGCGAATCGATGGGCTGAGCGAGTTTTCCATCTTCACAAGGATGTTCTTCCCCACCATGCGCTCCACCTACGCGGCAGCGATGACCATCACCTTTATGAACGCGTGGAACAGCTATCTTTGGCCCAAGGTCATTATGACCAACGGCAAGAGCCTGACCATGCCGATGCTGATCGCAAACCTGAAAGCAGGTTATGTGACCGATTACGGCTGTCTGATGCTTGGCGTCACCCTGTGCTGCCTGCCCACCATCATCATCTTCTTCATTCTGCAAAAGAGCTTTACAAACGGCATCACCGGTACGATCAAGTAAATCCGCTTTCCTGCACGGAATGCTTGATCTCTCCTTCTTCCAGTGGGCGGGCAGCGATTCCGGACCGGACCTGCCCGCCCATTCTTTTTGATTCTTATTCTGATCGATATCGGAGGGACCTCTATGTCCAAATTTTCTTTTGACCGCGTATCCCAGCCCGGTTATTTCAACGAAAACCGTCTGGCAGCTCACTCCGACCATGTTTGTTATGCTTCCCCCGCAGAGGCCCTCACCGGGCAGAGCAGCCTGCGGCAGAGCCTGAACGGGCCGTGGTTTTTCCACTACGCCGCAAACCCCGCCCAGACGGTCCCCGGCTTTGAGGCATCGGGCTTTGACTGCCGCGGATGGACCCAGATCCAGGTGCCGGGGCATATCCAGATGCAGGGCTATGACGCGCCCCAATACTGCAACATCCAATATCCCTGGGATGGCCGGGAGGAGATCGATCCCGGCGAGATCCCGACACGGTTCAACCCCGTGGGCAGCTATGTCAAATACTTCTCTCTGCCGGAAAGCTGGCAGGGGCAGACGGTGGGCATCTGCTTTGAGGGCGCGGAAAGCGGACTTGCCGTCTGGTGCAACGGCCATTATGTGGGCTACAGCACGGACAGCTTTACCCCCCACTGCTTTGATCTGACGGCCTACCTGCACCCGGGTGAAAACAAGCTTGCCGCGCAGGTCATCAAGTGGACTGCCGCAAGCTGGTGTGAGGATCAGGACTTCTTCCGCTTCTCCGGGTTGTTCCGCAGCGTGTACCTGTACACCCATTCCAGCCTGCATATCGAAGATATCCGGGCGGTGCCGATCCTGAACGAAGATTTTACCTGCGGCACGCTGGAGCTGACGCTGACCGGCAGCGGCGAGGGGCAGGCAAAGGTGAGCCTGCTGTTTGGCTCTGTGGAGGTGTGCGCGGCGGCGCTGCCCTATCAGGCGGGGGCCAGTGCGCGGATGCAGGTGAACGCGCCTGCCCTGTGGAGCGCGGAACAGCCCAACCTTTACACCTTACAGATCACGCTGTCGGATGGGGAAGGCGCCCTGCGGGAGTATACGCAGCTCGATGTCGGCTTCCGGCGGTTCGAGCTGAAGGACGGCATCATGATGCTCAACGGCAGGCGCATTGTGTTCAAGGGCGTGAACCGGCATGAATTCTGCGCACAGGCGGGCCGCGTGGTCACACGGGAGCAGACGCTTCAGGATATCCTGACCATGAAGCGCCACAACATCAACGCCATCCGTACCAGCCATTATCCCAACCAGAGCTTTTTGTACGAGCTGTGCGACCGCTACGGCCTTTACCTGATCGACGAAAACAATCTGGAGAGCCACGGCCTGTGGGAGGCTCTGGTGCGCCAGCTTCCGCATGCGGAAGAATATCTGGTGCCCGGCAACAACCCGGATTGGCTGGCGCCCATGCTGGACCGGGTCAACAGTATGTACCAGCGGGACAAGAACCATGCTTCCATCCTGATCTGGAGCTGCGGCAATGAGAGCTTCGGCGGAAAGAACCTGTATGAAATGTCGGAGTTCTTCCGCCAGCGGGACAAGACCCGGCTGGTGCATTATGAGGGCATCCACACCGACCGCCGTTACCCGGCGACCAGCGATATGGAAAGCCAGATGTATACCAGCGTGGCGGGGATCCGGGAGTTCCTGGCCGAAAACCCGGAAAAGCCCTTTATCTGCTGCGAGTATGCCCATGCAATGGGCAATTCCTGCGGCGCGCTGCACAAGTATACGGAGCTGACGGACGAAGAACCCCGCTATCAGGGCGGTTTTATCTGGGATTACATCGACCAGTCTCTGACCAGAACGGACCGCTACGGCAAGACCTATCAGGCCTATGGCGGCGACTTCGGGGAGCGTCCCAATGATGGCACCTTCAGCGGCAACGGCATCGTCTACGGCGAATACCGGGACCCCTCGCCCAAAATGCAGGAGGTCAAATACTGCTACCAGAACATCGAGGCGGTCGTTGGCCGGGATACCGTGCGGGTCAAAAATAAGAACCTCTTTACCCCGACCTCCGCGTTTGACTGCATCGTGACCGTGGAAAAAGAGGGAAAAGAACTCTATCGCCATGCGCTGAAAACCGATGTGGCTCCTTTGAGCGAGGAAACCTATGCGCTGCCCCGCAAAGCGGAGACCGGACCCGGCGAATACGCGGTGACGGTTTCCTTCCGGCTGCGCGAAGCGACGCTTTGGGCGCAGGCGGGGCACGAGGTGGCTTTCGGGCAGTGTGTCTATCGGGTAGCGCCCGCCGAAAAGCCGGTCCGCACCGGGAAGATGGAGGTCATCCGGGGCCGCCTGAACATCGGCGTGCGCGGGGATGGCTGGGACGCGCTGTTCTCCTGCAACCAGCGCGGGCTGGTTTCCTACCGCTTTGGCGGCAGAGAGCTGCTGAAATCTATCCCGCAGGCGAACTTCTGGCGCGCCCCCACGGACAACGACCGCGGCAACTTCCTGCCCGCCCGCCGGGGCCAGTGGAAGTTGGCAAGCCAGTACAGCAACATGAACCGCGTGACGGATGTCGCGTTCATTGCGCCGGTTCTGGAAGAAAAAGAGGACTGCGTGACCGTTACCTACCGCTTTGAGACGCCGACCGTACCGGCAGCCGCGTATCGCATGGTCTACACGGTGACGCCGGACGGAACGATCGCGGTCACGCTGGATTGCACGCCGCCCCGGGAGCTGGCCGATCCCCCCGAATTTGGAGTGATGCTGAAAATGGATGCGGACTACCACAAGGTCACATGGTATGGCTGCGGACCGGAGGAGACCTACGTTGACCGCTGCCACGGCGCAAAGCTCGGAGTCTATGAGACCACCGCGGAGGCGTCCATGGCGAAGTATCTGCGTCCCCAGGAGTGCGGCAACCGTACCGGCGTGCGCTGGGCCACGGTAACGGATGGCAGCGGCGTGGGGCTTCGGTTCGG
>JBJERT010000284.1:12681-16785 GCA_051882435.1 Faecalibacterium sp. | reverse complement strand
AAAACAGCTTCTCAGCGCAGGGAAGCCTCCTGTTTGGCTGCGGCCTTCTTCAGGGCGAGCAGCAGAAGGATCATTCCGACACCGGTGAGGATATGTCCGATGCCCGCAATGCCGGAGATAGAGGCACTGGCGCCCTTGGAAAGCTCCATGCCCAGCACCTGTGTCACGCCACGAACCAGCAGCATCAGGGCAGTCAGCGGGACGCCGATGTTGTAGGTGACCATAAAAATACGGAATTTTTTGTCGTTCTGGAAGTCCAGCTGTTTTGCAAACAGCGCCACCAGCAGAAAGACCAGCATCCCAAGCAGGAACAGGTGGGTATGTACCTTGCCCAGGGCAGTCACACCGGTATAGCCGTTGAACTTGGTGAACTCGCGGTAAAAGACGCCGCCGGCCATAGCGGCAATGGCATAGCCAAGGGAAAAGTTGATGTATTTTTTCATAATGGATTCAGTTCCTTTCTTTCATAGAGCGATAGCCGATCAGGACAGTCCAGATATAAGCGCAGGTCTTGGGGACCATCAGCATCCCGACGGCGGGCACACGGTCGGCAAAAAGCACGACCGGGAGATAGAACCCGAAGCTCAGCACTACGGTGAGCCACAGCCAGCGGAAAGGGCCATCCTGCTGTTCTTTGGCGCTGCGGAAAAACAGTACCACAATGAGTGCTCCCAAAATGGTAAAGGGGATGTTCCGCAGGATGCCCCAGCTCAGCGGTGCGTTGGGGCTGATCCAGGCATTCTGCGGCGCAAGACAGAGCAGGACGCGGCAGACTGCCAGCGCCCATACGGCAGCTGTCACGCCGCGCTGTCCGCTCACGCGGTAACGGCAGCGCCAGACCTCATACAGTAGCACATAGAACGCTGTCATGGTGATGGAGGTGATGAGCTTTCCGATGCCCAGCGCAGCGGTATAGTTCTCCAGCCCGGTCGTACAGAGCGCCACCGCGCGCGGCACCAGGTGGAACGCGTCGCCGCAGCCCAGCGTTACCGCCATGATGCCATAAAGCGTATCCTGCCGCCGACCATCCGCGCCGCGTATCATACGGATGCCCAGCGTGATGACCAGAGTCAGATATACAAGGTCGAATAATGTCTCAAAAATCGCCTGCATGCAAAAGATCCTTTTCTGATGGGAACAAAGCTCCTGTTTGTTTCAAAAACCCATTTTATGGGGCGGGACAGCCATAAAGCAGCCGACGCAGCAGCTCCACCAGTGCGGTGCAGTCTGTCCGGCCCTGCATGAGCAGCAGAAGGATGTGATCCAGCGCGAAGTCCACCACCTCGGATTCACTGAGGCCGGGCGAGAATACCCCGGGGCGCACCGCGCTGTCGGCGCGCAGCACCGTGAGCATCCCTGCTTTCATGTGCTCGAAATAATGCTCCATCGTGCTTCTGGCCTCGCCCCGGCGCGCTTTGGCGATCAGGAGAGAGTGCCCGGCGAAAAAATCCGGGTATCGGGCGGCCCCCTGCTGGACGCAATCGAAAAGATACCCCACATGCTCCGGGAAACTCAGCCCGGTGCGGCATTCCTGCCCCCTGTGAAAGATCTCTTTCCAGATATCCTCCACAACGGCCAGCAGCAGCGCGTCTTTGTCCGTATAATAGTTATAGAGCGTGCCCAGCGCGACACCGCATTCCTGCGCGACCGAGCGCATATTGATCGCCGCAAGGCCTTTTTCAGCGGCAAGTCTGCGGCAGACCCCCAAAATGACCTCTTTTGAGGTGATGCTGGGATTCAATGGGAACACCTCCTTTCTGAACAATGTTCATTTTACCATACAGGATACACCGTGTCAAGCTGGCTGCTTTTGTTCTTACGGCAATCGATTCTTGCACATCTTTGAAATGGTCGGACAAGAGATTTTGATATAAACATCTTGTAAGAAACGGTTCACATCGTTATACTGGAACTATCTGGGATCCGCTGACCTGATGAAAGCAGAATGGGCCATTTTGGCAGCGTGAAAAGAGAACATCGGATAGGAGAAGTTGCAATGGAATCTCTCTATGAAAAAGCAATGGAAAGTGCAGAGTATATCAAAGCTCATACCGGCAAGCGCCCGAAGATCGCGGTGGTGCTGGGGTCCGGCCTTGGCGATCTGACGGCCGATTTCGCCGAGACCGAAGAACTGCCGTATCAGGATATCCCGAACTTTCCGGTGTCCACAGTAGAAGGCCACAAGGGGGCGCTGCTGGCCGGGAAGCTGGGCGAAAAGGAAGTCTATGCGCTGGAAGGCCGCTTTCATTTTTATGAAGGCTATTCCATGAAAGAGGTGTGCTATCCGTTCTACGTCCTGAAGCTGTTGGGCGTGGAGCAGGTAGTGCTGACCAATGCCTGCGGCGGCATCAACCGCAGCTTTGCGCCGGGCACCCTGATGCTCATCACCGACTTTATCAATATGATGGGGACCAATCCCCTCATCGGCCCCAATGATGAGCGGTTCGGCCCACGCTTCCCGGATATGACCGAGCCGTTCAGTCTGGAACTGCGGGAGCTTGCCCGGCAGATTGCCGATGAGCTGGGGATCGCCTATAAAGAGGGCGTTTACCTGAGCTTTATGGGGCCATGCTACGAGACTGCGGCGGAGATCCGTGCCTTTGCGGGCATGGGAGCCGATGCTGTTGGTATGAGTACCGTGCCGGAAACGATGGTCTGCAACTATCTGGGGATGAAGGTGCTGGCTGTCGGCTGCGTCACCAATATGGCTACCGGGATCCAGACCGTGAAGCACAGCCATGCCCGTGTGCTGGAGATCGCAAATCAGGCCGGGAACACCCTGTGCCGCTGGCTGGGTGCTGTGATCCAGAGGATGGAGGAATGATCCGCTTTCGCTCGGTGCCGGGATTCAAACGCCGTCCGGGACATTATAATAACATTATAGGAAATAGAAAACAGAAGGAGGACGCTGCGCATGAATGAGACGATCCGCCCCGGCCGCTACCGCCATTTCAAGGGCCGGGAGTATGAGGTGCTGGGGATAGCGCGGCACAGCGAGACTGAGGAAGAAATGGTAGTGTACCGTCAGCTTTATGGCGAACGCAGCCTCTGGGTGCGCCCTGCCTCCATGTGGAATGAGCTGGTCACCCGGGACGGCAGAACACAGCCCCGCTTTGTTTATATCGGCGAGTAAAGGAAGGATGTTTATGACCATCACAGACCGATTTGGTGCACAGCCTGCCTTCATTCGGATGCAGGCCTGGAAGGGCGGTCGGCCGGTGCAGGTCTGTATAGCCCAGGAGCATACGGCTGAGATCCTGGTCAATGAAAGCCCCGCCTTCCGGGTGGTGTGCACACCGGAGCTTCTGCCCCAACTGGCACTGGGAAGGCTGCTGACGGAAGGGTGGATCACCTCCGCGGGGGAGGTGGAACACATCGCCGTCTGTGCCGAAGGCCGCAAGATCAGCGTTCACCTGACCCGCCTGCTGGAAACAGCCCACCCGGTGCGGGATGCGGCAAGCTGCTGCACCGACAATTATGCGCTGGAAGAACCATCTGCGGCTGTCCCATTGCGTGCGGTGCCGCGGCTGGATGTGCCCGGCCTCTGGGTGCGGCGGCTGTCGGATGCCATGGAAGCGGGCCTGCCGCTGTACTCTGCCACCCGCAGCGTTCATAGCTGCCTTCTGCTGCATCAGGGGGAGATCCTCTACCGCTGTGAGGATATGGGCCGTCACAACGCGCTGGATAAGGCGATCGGCTGCGCCGCGCTGGACGGTGTGCGGCTGGGCGAATGTGTGCTGTTTTCCAGCGGCCGGGTGCCGGTGGATATGGTGCGCAAGGCTATCCGTGCCGGTGTGCCTGCGCTGGTGAGCAAAAGCCTGCCTACGGTGCAGTCTGTGGAGCTGGCGGAACAGTATGGCCTGCGGCTGTTTTTCTGCGCCAGAGAAGGGGATGCCTTTCAGGTACTGTAAAGGAAACTGCCTGTCAAAAAGAACGAAATAAGGTGCGCATATCCGATAAAAAATGGAAAAACTGCTCAGAAAAACTTGACAAGTACCGGATAGAATGCTATCCTTTCCACAAAGGGGGCCGTATTGCGCTGTTGCAGCGGAGCAATACGGTCTTTTTGTGTCCGGGGCGCGCTGCCCCGGCGGCAGAACAGAA
>JBJERT010000284.1:2777-12581 GCA_051882435.1 Faecalibacterium sp. | reverse complement strand
GGTGGACGCACTTGCAGGTGCGACCATTACCTCGAAAGCCGTCACAGACATCGTCAACAACAGCTACTTCTATGTGACCGAGGTCCTCAGCGGGAGCTGAGCCTCACGGAGGATGGATTACTATGGCAAAAAAGGATTTTCTGACGGCTGATATGACCCGCCGTCAGTTCATGAAGATCTCGGGCAAAAGTCTGGCGGGCCTGACCCTGTCCGCCTCGATGCTGTCCCTGTTTGGCTGTTCCCAGCAGCAGGTGGACGCCGGGCAGGTGGCCACCTGGGCGCTGCCCCAAGGCCTGCTGGTGGTCAACGCGGACCTGTGCACCGGCTGCCAGCGCTGTGAGATCAACTGCACGCTGAACAACGACGGCGTGTGCTCCTCGTACATCAGCCGCGTCAAGATCCAGCGCAAGCTCAATCTGGACGGCGCGGGCAACGGCCTGCTCTCCGGCGATGTGAATACATGGGTCTATTTCCCGGATACCTGCCGCCAGTGTGAAGACCCGGCCTGCGGCAACGCCTGCCCCCAGAAAGCCATTACGACCAACGGCCGCGGCATCCGCATCGTGGATACAGAAAAATGCATCGGCTGCGGTGCCTGCCACGAGGCCTGCCCCTGGCATATGCCCACCGTGAACCCGGAAACGCATAAGTCGTCCAAATGCATCGCCTGCGGCGCCTGCGTGGCGGGCTGTCCGTCCGGCGCGCTGTCCATTGTGGACTGGGACGCCGTCACCAGCGCAGCGCAGGCTGCCTACGCGGAACTGTAAGGAGGAATAACGATGGCTGAATCTTATGGCTGGGCAGGCAAGATCCTGCGTGTCGATCTGACGACCGGTCAGATCACGACAGAGGATGACACCAAATACCATAAATATATCGGCGGTATGGGCATGGCCTACCGCATTATGTACGACGAAGCCCCCATGGACCTGGACCCCTACGATGAAAAAGCACTGGTCATCTTTGCCATGGGCCCGCTCACCGGTTCGGGCGTGCCCTGCTCCGGCCGCATGAACGTGACCTTCCGCTCGACCTGGTCCAAGGGCAGATCCATCATCGACGGACACATGGGCGGCCATATCGGCCCCATGCTGAAATACGCGGGCTATGACGGCATCGTCATCAGCGGCATTTCCCCTAAGCCGGTCTATCTGCGCATCGAGGACGACGTGGTCAGTCTGGAAGATGCCTCCGAGATCTGGGGCAAGGGGACCTTCGCCTCCAACAAGTGGCTGGTGGAGCAGAACGGCCGGGAGTTCGAGACCGCTTCCATCGGCCCCGCGGGTGAAAATCTGGTGGATTATTCCACCATCAACACCAGCTTCGGCAACTCTGCCGGTGCCGGTGTGGGCGCGGCTCTGGGCAACAAGAAATTCAAGGGTCTGGCAGTCCGGGGCACCGGCAGCGTCAAGGTGGCCGACCCCAAAAAGGTGCTGGAGCTGTCCAACTACATGCTGGGCAATCTGATCGGCGGCAACAACAACCACAACGTGCCCGCACAGCCCCAGAGCTGGGCGGAGTACAGCGCCACCTCCGGCAAGAACCGCTGGTCCGGTGCGCCGGGCCGCAAGTGGATGAAGGCCCCCGGCGGCCCGGTGGATACCGGCGAGCAGCCCTACAACGACATCAACAAGATCGCGCTGCGCTGCTTCAAGGGGTATTTCGACTTCGGCCCCTCGGCGGCGGAGTACACCGTCAAGAACGGCGGCTGCTCCTCCTGTCCCATCCGCTGCTACACCGAGTACGACATTGATCCGCTGGCGGATTACGACCTGCCGACCCACAATTCCAATACCTGCATGCCGGTGCTGTACGGCACCCGGGTGTATCCCTACGGCATCAAGGACTTCAAGTATGAGGGCGATGCCAAGCTGGTCATCAACATGGCCTGGGCACATGCGGTGGATGACATGGGCCTGTGGGACAACTACGGCAACCTGAACCGCGATCTGCAGTGGTTCCTGCAGCTTCCCCGGGAGGAGGCCACCCGGTACATCAGTGAGGAAGAGTACGACAGCCTGCCCTGGGAGTGGTGCAAGGCTGGGGATCCCCGGTGGGAGGTGGAGCTGATCCGCCGTATGTCCTACGGCGAGGGCGACCTCTCCGTCATCGCCAAGGGCACGCTGGCCATGATGGAAAAGTTCGGTCTGCCCAAGAGCTGGCTGGACCGCACCGACAGCGCCACCAACAGCAATCTGATGTACAACGGTTACCCCAACCACCACGGCCCTGCCGAGGCATGGCAGGTGGGCATGCTGTACAATCTGGTCTATAACCGTGACTGCATGATCCACGAGATCGTCTGTGAGACCGGCTCCGGCGCACCCTATGCGGTGACCAAAAAGGTCATGGAGGACTTCTTTGGCAAAGGCTGCTACGACAAGGCCAAAGCCTATACGCCCATCAACGAGAACAAGGTCAAGCTGGCCATCTACTGCATCAACGACAAGAACTTCCACGACTCCGCCAACCTCTGCAACTGGATGTGGCCCATGACTCAGTCTCCTTCCCGGGAACGCGGCTATAAGGGAGACCTGGATCTGCAGGCGGACTTTATGACCGCTGTTACCGGCGAGACGTATACGCAGGCCGGCCTGCAGGAGGCGGGCGAACGCATCACCCAGATGCTGCGTGTGATGACGGCTATCAGCTTCCAGGTCAACTGCGGCAGCACCAATCTGCGCGCCGACCATGACGCCATCTGCGACTGGGTCTTTGACAAGGAGCCGGATTTCAAGGCCTTTGAAGAGGGGACCACCAAACTGGACCGCGCCGATATGGAAAAGGCCAAGGATATGTTCTACACCGAGCTGGGCTGGGACGTGGACACCGGTATCCCCACCCGCGAAACACTGGAAAAGTTCGATCTGGCCGATATGGCGGACGATCTGGAGGCCCGCGGCATCTATGATGCCCCCGCCGCAGAATAACGAAAGGACGGTACGCACAGCATGCTGTTTGGCAGACGGAAACCGGGCTACACCACGGTGGTGGACGGTTCGGACCCGGAGCAGGTGATCCTGGATCTGCAAAAGGCGGAAATGGCGGCAAAGAAAAAGCCCAAGGCAGAGGTCTTTGATCTGGAGGCCGCCAGCGATACGGCCCGCCGCCTGCAGGAGAGCGGAGGCGTGTTTGACGGCAGCGCCGCCAAGACAGGGGAGGACCTTTCCGCCGTGGTGGAACAGGAGGCCGAGGACGCTGCCCGGCTTCGGATGGCGGGACCGCAGACCGCCCCCTTTGCGCAGGAAGCGGGCAAAACGGACCTGCTGGAATTTTTGGCCGACCAGCCTGACGCGCAGAACGACCCCTTTGCGGACCAGTCCACCGTGACCAGAGAGAACGAGCCGGAACCGGAGCGGACCCCGGCGCAGCAGCTGGCGGGGTATATCCGTTCCCGCAGTGCGGCATCGCTGGTCACCGCCCATGCGCTGCTGCTCTCCGAGGTGGAGAACGCCGACGAGCTGCTGGCGGCGATGGGTTCCGACCCGGAGTGCGGCGATATCGTCAGCCGCACCGGCGCAAAAGACACCTATTATTATTCCAACGCCAACATGAGCGACAACTATGCGATGATCGCCCAGCTGATCGAGGATCAGGACCTTTGCAGGATGATCGCCGAGATGGTGCGCTTCAATGCCCGGGTGTATCCCAGTGCAACGCCGCTGCGCTATTTCCGCCGCTCCCCCTACAACTGCACCGCGGAACAGGTAGAGCAGGCCTGGGCCATGATGCAGGGCAAGGAGGAATACGCGGATCTGGAGGAGCTTACCAACAACCAGAACGAACGCTTCTTCTTTTCCACCCGGTTCCTGACCCGCCGCTACGCCAAAGCCATCAGCGACGTGGACGATTACTGCGACTGACGCCCCTTTTTGCACAACAACTGAATCACGGTACAGAGAGCTTCTTTGAGCAAAGGTGCCTACCCCTCTCCCACAGGAGGCAGGGCGCCGCGCCGCAATGGATGCGGAGAACGTTCGCACCATTCAGGGGCTGCTTTCCTTGCCCGCAACAGCCAGGAAAGCAGCTTCCAAGGGTGACAGGGGAAACCCGGCCGCCTTCCCGCAGAAGAAACGCTGCAATTTGAAAAAAAGAACTCCTCCCGACCCCATCGGACCGATCCGAGCCGGACTCTGCCCCGCTGCTGCAACAGCGGGCAGGGTCAACGGCTGCGTCCCCCGGTTTGCCGCAGTCTGCAAGCTGCGCGGCCGGAGCAGGCGACCCGATGTTTTCCCAGCGGAGGTGTTTTGATTTTCGTCAAAACGCCTCCGCTTTTGCTTCACCTGCCTTTTGTGGAAGATCACCGTTTTTCTCGGCGCACACCCGGTTCGGGCCATAGCGGGCCGGATGCTTTCGCCGGAAAAGCGGAAATGGATGGAGGGTCCTGTTTATGAAACAGCCTTTTCTTTCTCCGGCCGAGGCACAGCGCTGCGTCCTGGCGGCGGCAGCGCAAGGGCCGCAGCCTCAGACAGAGCTTGTCCCCCTGGACGAAGCTGTGGGCCGCATCGCCGCCCGGACGTTTGCCGCGCAAATGGATCAGCCTCCCTTTGACCGCAGCCCGCTGGACGGCTATGCGCTGCACAGCGCAGACCTGCGGGGAGCCAGCCGGGGAGCGCCCCGGACCCTGCCGGTGGTCCAGCATCTGTATGCGGGGGACCCGGCGGCAGAGCCACTGCCCCCCGGCACGGCTGCCCGCATCATGGCCGGTGCGCCGCTCCCCCCGGGGGCGGACTGCGTGGTGATGCAGGAGCACACCGACGGCGGAGAACAGGCGGTGCAGTTGTATGAAAGCCCCGCTCCCGGCAGCAATATCTGCACCCGGGGCGAGGATATTGCCCGGGGAACGGTCATTGCGGCGGCGGGGACTCCGCTGACGGCGGCGCACATCGGCGTGCTGGCGGGGCAGGGCTGCGAGGCGGTCGAAGTCTACCGCCGCCTGACGGTCGGTGTGCTGGCCACCGGCAGCGAGCTTCTGCCTGCTGGCGCGCCTTGGACGCCGGGCAGGATCTACGATGCCAACGGCGCCCAGACGGCCGCCCGCCTGCGGGAAATGCAGTTTTTGGTGCGGCGGCGCTGCTGTTCGGATGACCCGGAGCAGATCGCCGCGGCACTGAGGGAACTGCTGGCCCGGTGTGACGCCGTGATCACCAGCGGGGGCGTTTCGGTCGGGCAGAAGGACTATCTTCCCCAGGTGCTGGAGCGTCTGGGCGCAAACGTGATCTTTCAGGGCGTGGCGCAGAAGCCCGGCAGCCCCATGATCGCCGCCACAGTGGAAAGCAGGCTGGTGTTCTGCCTCTCCGGCAATCCCTTTGCGGCGGCGGCCACGCTGGAACAGTACGCTCTGCCTGCCCTGCTGCGCGCCTCCGGCCGGACAGAGGAAGCCTGTCTGCCCCGCCGGGTGGCGCTGACCCTGACCACGGGCTTTTCCAAACCCAGCAAAAATACCCGTTTTCTGCGGGCAAAAGCAGAGGGCGGCTGCGTGGCCATCCCGGGCGAGGATGACCCGGAGGCCCATTCCTCCGGCAGCCTGTCCGCCATGATCGACTGCAACTGTCTGGTGGAACTGCCCGCCGACAGCGGCCCGGTCCGTCCGGGTACACAGGTGGAGGTGTTGTTGTTTGTACATTGAATCGGAACCGAAGCCGCGCCGCCCAGCGGTGCTGGCGGTCAGCGGCCTGCACAACAGCGGCAAAACGACCCTCATCGAAAAGCTGCTGCCCTGTCTGGCACGGCGGGGCGTGCGCACTGCCGTCATTAAACATGACGGCCACGATTTTACGCCGGATGTTCCCGGGACGGACAGCTTCCGGCTGCGGGAGGCAGGGGCGGAGGGCGTGGCGGTCTTTTCCGGCACACGCTATCTGCTCACCGAGGCGCTGCCAGTTACCGAACAGGACCTGATCGCCCTGTTTGAACGCCACGGTTATGATCTGGTGCTGCTGGAGGGTTTCAAGTCCAGCGGCTGGCCCAAGATCGAGGTGGTCCGTGCCGCCATCTGTGCGCAGCCGGTCTCGCTGGAACCGCTGGCCGTCGTGGGAGACATCCCCGGCGCGGATTTTGGACTGGAGGACCCCGAAGGTCTGGCCGACTGGATCGTGCAGCAGATTCCTGCACGGTAAAGGCTGCACAGACCATCAAAGCCGTTCGGGGCTTTGTGACCGAATAAAAGAAAAGGAAGAAGAACTGTTATGAAATTGATCCGCACCGAAGACGCGGCAGGGCAGGTGCTCTGCCATGATATCACCCAGATCGTTCCCGGCCAGTTCAAAGGCCCGCGCTTCCGCAAGGGGCATATCGTCCAGCCGGAGGATATCCCCGTGCTGCTGAGCATCGGCAAGGAGAATCTGTATGTCTGGGAAAAGACCCCCGGCATCCTCCACGAGGATGAGGCGGCCGCTCTGCTGTATCAGGCGGCCGCAGGCAAAAATATCCACGGCACCGAAGCAAAAGAAGGCAAGATCGAGCTGATCGCCGACTGCGATGGTCTGCTCAAGATCCGGCGCGATGCGCTGCTGGCAGTCAACCGCATGCCCCAGATGATGATCGCCACCCTCCACGGCGATCTGCCGGTGAAGAAAGGCGCGAAAATCGCGGGCACCCGCATCATCCCGCTGGTGATCGAACAGGAGAAGATGGACGCCATGCAGGCGGCGGCAGGGCCGGAGCCGATCCTTGATGTGCTTCCGTTCCGTCCGCGGCCTTTCGCGGTCATCACCACCGGCAGCGAGGTGTTCAAGGGGCGTATCGAGGACAAGTTCACCCCCATTCTGGAAGCCAAACTGGCGGAGTACGGCTGCGGGATGGCGTTCCACCGCGTCTGTGACGACGACCCCGCCGGCATCACGGCCGCCATTCTGGAAGCGAGGGCTGCGGGCTGTGAGCTGATCTTCACCACCGGCGGCATGAGCGTGGACCCGGATGACCGCACCCCTCTGGCCATCAAAAACACCGGCGCTCACATCGTCAGCTACGGCGCGCCGGTGCTGCCCGGGGCCATGTTCCTGGTCAGCTATCTGGACGGTGTGCCGGTCTGCGGTCTGCCGGGTTGCGTGATGTACGCCAAGCGCACCATTTTTGACCTGCTGCTGCCGCGCCTGCTGGCCGATGACCCCATCACGGCCGAGGATATTGCCCGTCTGGGGGAGGGCGGCCTCTGCCTGGGCTGCTCCATCTGTACCTGGCCCAACTGTGGCTTTGGACACGGCTGAGGGAGGTGGACGCCCATGAGTGAACTGACCCATTTTGACGCGGCGGGCAACGCCGTGATGGTGGATGTGAGCGGCAAGCCTGTCACCGCGCGGGAAGCCACAGCCCACGGCATCATTACTATGAATGCGGCGGCTTTTGCGGCGGTACAGTCCGGCACAGTCCAGAAAGGGGACGTGCTGGGGGTGGCGCGTGTGGCGGGCATCATGGCCACAAAACGCACCAGCGAGCTGATCCCCCTGTGCCACCCGCTACCGCTGACCAAGGTCAGCATCGAATTTTCCCTTCTGGAAGAAACGCGTGCAGTGGAAGCCTTCTGCACGGTCAAGACCAGCGGCGTGACCGGGGTGGAGATGGAAGCGTTGACCGGCGTGTCCGCTGCGCTGCTGACCATCTACGATATGTGCAAGGCGGTGGACAAGGGCATGGAGCTGGGCCGGATCCATCTGGTGCGCAAAAGCGGCGGAAAAAGCGGGCTGTATGTCCGCGCGGAGGGCGGCTATGTTGGATAAGACCGGCCGCAGCATCCATTATCTGCGCCTTTCGGTCACCGATCTGTGCAATCTGCGCTGCCGCTACTGTATGCCGGACGGTGTGCCCAAATGCAGCCACGAGGAGATCCTGACCTATGAGGAATTTCTGCGGCTGGCAAGGCTGTTTGCGGCCTGCGGGGTGGACACCGTGCGGGTCACCGGTGGCGAACCGCTGGTGCGCAGAGGGGTCGAACAGCTGGTGGCGGGGCTGAAAGCGATCCCTGGCATCCGCCGTGTGGGCATGACCACCAACGGCGTTCTGCTGGCAGAGGCCCTGCCTGCTCTGCTGGCTGCGGGGCTGGACAGCGTGAACATCAGCCTGGACACCCTTTCACCCGAGAACTTTGCGCGGATCACGGGCCGCGAAGCGTTTGAAGCGGTGCAGCGCGGCATTTCGGCGGCGCTGGAAAGCGGCCTGCCGGTCAAGCTGAACTGTGTGCCGCAGCCGGGCATCAACGAGGACGAACTGGAGCTGCTGGCTGGGATGGCAGAGGAACAGCCTCTGTCGGTGCGCTTCATCGAGATGATGCCCATCGGCTACGGCGCGTCCATGCCCTGTCTGTCCGGGCCGGAGCTGCTGGCCCGCCTGCAAAAGCGCTGGCCCCGGCTGGCGCCGCTGGACGCGGGCCGCGCGGCTGTGCTCGGCGACGGCCCTGCCGTTTATTATACAGCCCCCGGCTGGAAGGGCAGCGTCGGCTTTATCGCGGCAGTGCACGGAAAGTTCTGCTCCGGCTGCAATCGCGTGCGGCTCACCAGTCAGGGATTTCTGCGTCCATGCCTTGCCAGCGAGACGGGCGCCGACCTGCGTGCTCCGCTGCGGGCAGGTGCGTCGGACGCAGAACTGCTGGCGGTGATGCGCGCCGCCATCTGGGCAAAACCACTGGAACATCATTTTGAAACAGCCGGAGCCACCGCCACCCGCGGTATGTACCGGATCGGAGGATAAAAAGACATGGGAAAGATTTTGGCCATCTGTACCAGCCCCCATCGCGGGACGGTGAAAACACAGGTCCCGTCCGCAAAGCTCGTGGTGGGCTGGGGTGTGGAAAACGATGCCCACGGCGGCAGCTGGCATCGCCAGGTCAGCCTGCTCAGCGCGGAAAAGATCGAGGCTTTCCGCAAAAAGATCTGGGTGGAATACGGCGCTTTCGGCGAAAATCTGGTGGTGGAAGGCTTTGACTTCCGCAGCCTGCCGGTGGGCAACCGCTTTGCGGCGGGCGGCGCTGTGCTGGAAATGACCCAGATCGGCAAGGAGTGCCACAATGACTGCGTGATCCGGCAGCAGACCGGCGATTGCATCATGCCCCGGGAAGGGGTGTTCGCGCGGGTGCTCACCGGCGGGGAGATCCATGTAGGAGACGAGATGACCCTGCTGCCCCCGCCGGAAAAGCCGCCGCTGCGGGCGGCGGTCATCACCCTGTCCGACAAGGGTAGCCGGGGGGAGCGGGAGGACCGGAGCGGCCCGCTGATCGTGGAAATGCTCACGGGCGCAGGCTATGTGGTGGAGGAGGCCCTGCTGCTGCCGGACGAGGCGCAGGCCCTGAAAGCCCAGCTGATCCGTCTGGCGGATGGCCGCCAGGTCAATCTGATCCTGACCACCGGCGGCACCGGTTTTTCGCCCCGGGATATCACGCCGGAGGCTACCTGTGCGGTGGCGGACCGCAATGCCCCCGGTATCGCCGAGGCCATGCGTTACCACAGCCTGTCCATCACGCCCCGGGGGATGCTCAGCCGGGGCGTCAGCGTGCTGCGGGGCAAGACCCTGATCGTGAATCTGCCCGGAAGCCCGAAAGCGGTCCGGGAAAATCTGGAGTACATCCTGCCCAGTCTGGAGCACGGGGTGCGCATCGCGGCGGGTCTGGATGGCGAGTGCGCCCGCACCTGATTCAGATTCGATACGGAATGACTGTGTAAAGATAAGAACCTGTTTTCAGAACCGGGCGGTGTGCCGCGGTTCTGGAAACAGGTTCTTGCTCTGTCTTTCGGTGTTCGGTTTCGGCTTCAGGCGGCCTTTGCCCGGAGTTTTTACAGTCTGCGGCAGCTGTCCCGCTCGATGAGCGAATAG
>JBJERT010000284.1:0-2677 GCA_051882435.1 Faecalibacterium sp. | reverse complement strand
AAATGAGGTGATAACCATGTGACCGGAGGTGAGCGGACCATGCGAAAAAGTGCCTCTATTGAGGTGGTGGTGCATTACCCCAAAACAAAAGAGGGATGGGATGAACTCGGAAAACGGGTCGCGACCGCCCACGCCAACTATGTGATCGAAAAAATCGACCGTTTGAACTGCCCCACATGGCAGAAACTTGAACTTCTTCAGGCAGTCATCGATACCGCCAAAGGAACCTATAAACCGCCCGGCTGGCAGCCGAGCCGATAGATAAGACCCCACACCCAACCGATGCTTTCCCGTTCTGACCATCGTGGCCGGAGTCGGAGGCTGTGTTGGGCGTGGGGCCTTGTTGTTTCCCATGTATTCCGTTTTGAGGTGCTATCGTAACGGTACGGCAAGCCTGCGTTTTCCTGTCCGCCGTAACGTGCGCTGGGGAGAGGATAGCATTTTCGATGCATTTGCTCGCATAGGTCGAGAACCGTGCCCGACGTGTGCTGTCGAAGGTGTTGACCGCTTTGATCAGGCCGATGGTCCCGATGCTGATAAGATCGTCCTGATCGCCGGGCAGAGTGTAGTATTTTTTGACGATGTGGGCCACCAGCCGCAGGTTGTGGCGGATGAGCGTTTCCCGGGCGGTGGGGTCTCCGGCACGCAGTGCGGCGAAGGCCGCAGCCTCCTCCCGCGCGTTGAGCGGCCGGGGAAAGCTGCCGGATTCCAGATGGAGCGCGAGAAACAGGAACCTGGACGCAAAAAATTGCAGCAAGGGCAAAAGCATCTGCGGGGCCTCCTCCCAAAATAAAAATGAAGAACCTCTTCTTTTGCTACTTTATGACCTCTGCGCATAAAACTTGCCTTGCGGGGCAGGGGGCTGCTGTGGTATGATGAGAAGCAGAAGCAGCACACAAGCACCGGGCCGTCCCGCGCCCGGAGACCGGAGGCGTTCCCAATGAAGATCATTCTTTCCCCCGCAAAGCAGATGGTATGGGAGGAAACGCTGCCCCCTGAGGGGCGGCCGGCCCTTCTGGCGCAGGCCCGGCAGATAGCGGACTGGATGCGCGCGCTTTCTTATCAGGAGGCCAAGCGCCTGTGGAAGTGCAGCGACCGCATTGCAGAGGAAAACTACCAGCGCTTACAGCAACTGGACCTGACCCGGGAAGGCTCCCCGGCCATCCTCTCCTATGACGGGATCGCCTATCAATATATGGCACCCTCCGTCTTTGAAACCGGACAGTTCGATTATGTGCAGCAGAATCTCCGTATCCTGTCCGGCCTGTATGGTGTGCTCCGGCCCATGGACGGTGTAGTGCCCTATCGGCTGGAGATGCAGGCCCGGGCCGCCGTAGCGGGCGCGAGGGACCTTTATGCCTTCTGGGGCCGGAGCATCTATCAGGAGGTGCGGGACAGCAGCGGTATCTTCATCAATCTGGCCTCGCGGGAATATGCCCGCTGCATCGAGCCGTATCTGACGCCGGAGGATACCTATATCACCTGCGTGTTCGCCGAACAGGAGGGGGAAAGGCTGGTGCAGAAGGGAGTCTATGCCAAGATGGCCCGGGGCGAGATGGTGCGCTATCTGGCGGTGCATGATGTCCAGAAGCCCGAAGAAATGCAGGCTTTTTCCGAGCTGGGCTATCGCTTCTGCGCGGAGCGTTCCACCCCGTCGGAGTATGTGTTCCTGCGCTGAGCGGGAGAAGGGGAGGACAGCAGCATGCTCGTGAGATTTCAGGAGCGGATCGATCTGGGGAAGATCGCCCGCAGCGGCCAGTGCTTTCGCTGCGCAGAAACAGGGCCGGACAGCTACCGCTTCCTGACTGGCCGTTATGCGGTGCTCTGCCGCCAGCAGGGGCCGCAGTCGGTGGAGGCCGACTGTACCCCCGCGGAGTGGAAAGCGGTCTGGGAGCACTATTTTGACGCGGGGCGCAGCTATCAGGCGGTGCTGGACGCTATCGACCCGGCGGACGGCTTTTTGCAGAGCGCCGCCCGGTGCGGCGAGGGCATCCGCATCCTGCGGCAGGACCCGTGGGAGATGCTGGTCACTTTTATCGTCTCGCAGCGAAAGAGTATCCCGGCCATCCGCCGGGCAGTGGAGGCGCTGGCCGCGCTCTGCGGCGAACCGCTGGACGGGCCGGGAGGGACGCTGTTCGCGTTCCCGACCGCTGAGGCGCTGGCCCGCCAGAGCGCCGCAGAGCTCAGCGGCTGCGGACTGGGTTATCGGGTGCCCTATGTGCAGGACGCGGCGCGCCGTGTGGCTTCCGGCAGTTTGTGCATGGAGCAGCTCGCCCTGCTGGACGATGCGGCTTTGTCGCAGGCGCTGAAAACGGTCCATGGCGTGGGCGAAAAGGTGGCCAACTGCGTGATGCTGTTCGGCTATGGCCGCGTGGACCGCGCTCCGGTGGATGTCTGGATCCAGAAGATCATCGACCAGCGCTATGGGGGCGTCTCTCCCTTTGCGGAGCATGAAACGGCAGCCGGTATCCTCCAGCAGTACCTGTTCTATTACGCACAGACGCACAAAGAGGAATTTTGAGCATACCGGTCCTGCCTGACACGGCCCCGTGACCGGACGAGGGCGCAGCCCCAGCGCGCGGGAGCGCGCAAACACTGGCCGCCGCCTCCCGTTAAACCCCAAAAACCTTCCCGCCCATCGCGTAGGCGATGGGCGCAGTAAAAAGTTTTTTCGGTT
>JBJERT010000283.1:0-3522 GCA_051882435.1 Faecalibacterium sp. | reverse complement strand
CGGAGAGCAAACCCCGCTCTCCGGGGCACTCTTTTTGATGTAGCCGTGAATTTTTTTGCAGAGCTTGACTTTTGGGAAAAAGAAGCATATAATAAAACTGGAGACTAGACTATGTCCATAGTCAATCACGCAAATAAAGCCCCCCGGAGTTGCAGCTCCGAGGGGCTTTGTTTTGGGCTTACTGTCCCTTGTCCTGACCGTCAAGCCACTTGCAGATATAGTAAGACACTATACTTGCTGCGACGGACAGCAGAAAATTGGAGACTATGTCCATAATGAATCACCTCCCTCCCTAAAAATAGGAGGAGAAGGGACGCATAAAAATTATATCATAAGAGAATCAATAAAACAATTCCGTGTCGAATCTTGCCGCCGCCGGGCGTAGCCCCCGCGCGCGGGAGCGCGCAAACCGGTGCCACCGCTTTGCTTTTATAAAAAATCTGGCCCATGCGTATGCATGGGCCGATTGAAAAGCTTTTTCGGTTCCTTTTTCTCGAAAAAGGAACAAAAACCCCCGTAAAAAAACTATACCTCTCCGTATATCCCCCGCACCGATACCTCGCCGGTAAAGACGCGGGCCTCGCCGGAATCGGTTCGGACGATGAGCTGACCCTCGTCGTCCACGTCCTCGGCGATGCCGGAGCCTTGGATGCCGCCGGGCAGGTCGAAGGTGACGCGGCGTCCCAGATTGACGCAGGCCTGCCTGTACGCCTCGCGGAACGGTGCAAAGCCCTCGCGGGCAAAGATATAGAGCGGCCGGTCAAACCCGAAATCCGTCAGCGCCTCGGCCAGCCACGCGGGGTCAGTGTCCAGGTCCACCTCCGCGCCTTCCAGCGCCAGAGAGGTGCCATGGGGCAGGCCCGCCGCCTCGAAATACTGCCGGGACTGCGCCAGATTGATGCCGATGCCGCACAGGATGCCCCGGCCATGCCCGCCGCGGCCATAGACCACGCTTTCGCACAGGATGCCCGCCACCTTTTTCCCGTTCAGCAGCAGGTCGTTGGGCCACTTGATCTGACACGCCACGCCATAGCGCAGGGCAAGCTGCCGGCGCACCGAAAGGCTGGCCAGCAGCGGCAGCGTCGCGGGCTGGGCCAGCGGCTCCCGGATGACCGCCGTATAATACAGCGCCCGCCCTTCCGCGTTGACCCAGCTTCGGCCCAGCCTGCCGCGCCCGGCGGTCTGGTTGGTGGTCCATACCGCGCCCACTGGGCCGAACTCCTCAAAATGCTCTTTGGCATAGGCGTTGGTGCTGCCGCATTCCGGCAGATAGCGCACCTCGTTGATGCTCATTGCTTCGGCACCTCTCTGTGCTCCCAGCGGGTCACGGTCCCTTCGTTCAGCATCAGCAGACCGTAGGTGTCAGGCCCGGTATAGCACCGCCCACAGGAGCCGGGATTGAACAGGAACACGTCCCCCCGCTGCTCCGCCAGCGCGTGATGGGTGTGGCCGAACAGCGCCACCTGCGCGCCGCGGGCCGCGGCCGCCTCCACAATGGTATCCAGATCGTATTTTACACCATACATGTGCCCGTGGGTATAGAACAGTACCACCTGATCGAAGGCCGCCAGCCCGTCCAGCGGCTCCAGCGCGCCGTAATCACAGTTTCCCGCCACTGAGTACACCCGCATGCGGGGGAACAGCGTCAGAGCCAGCTCCAGGTCCCGAAGGCCGTCGCCCAGAAAAATAACCGCATCGGCGTCGCTTTCCGCCCGCAGGATGCGCTCCACAGCGCCCCGGTGGTTGTGGCTGTCGCTCAAGATCACAAGTTTCGTCACGGACAAAGTCCTCCTCTTTTTGCTTCTCAGCTTTCCGCCTCTTGCAGGAGCAGAAGCTGCTTATAAACTTCACTTTTGGAATAGGGTGTGCCCTGTGCCGCCGCCTTGGCCGCTGCCGACGGCCCAAAGCCCTCGGCGGTCAGCTCCAGCGCCCGCTGTGCGGCCTGTTCCAGCGTGGGGGCCTCTCCGGGGTCCTCTGCGGGCGCGCCCGCCATGACCAGAACATATTCACCCCGCGGCTCGTTGGCCGCGTAGTAGGCCGCGGCTTCGCCCAGCGTGGTCTTGCAGATCTCCTCGTGCAGCTTGGTCAGCTCGCGGCAGAGCGTGATGCTGCGCTGCCCGCCAAAAGCAGTGCAGAGGTCGTCCAGCGTGGTGCGCAGCTTGTGGGGCGCCTCGTAAAAGATGATGGTGCGTTTTTCGTGCAAAAGCTCGGCAAGACGCTCTTTTTTCTGCTTGCGGTTCACCGGCAGAAAGCCCTCGAATACCCAGCGGGAGGTATCCTGCCCGGAAACGGCCAGCGCCGTGACGCAGGCCGAAGCCGCCGGGATGGGCACCACCCGGATGCCCCGGGCCAGCGCGTCCCGCACGATGGCCTCGCCGGGGTCGGAGATGCAGGGCATGCCTGCGTCGGAGCACAGCGCGCAGCTCTCTCCTGCCTCGATGCGGCGCAGGATGCCCTCGCCCTTTTGCAGCGCGTGCTCGTAGTAGCTGACCATGGGTTTTTTCAGGCCCAGATAGTTCAGCAGCTTCATGGTCACGCGGGTGTCCTCGGCGGCGATAAAGTCCGCCGCGCCAAAGGTCGCGGCCACCCGCGGGGGCATATCGTCAAGGTTGCCGATGGGCGTGGCAACCAGATAGAGCGTTCCGGCCATGGTGCAAAAGCCTCCCTGTCAAATGGTGTGCTGCGGGCCGTAGAGCGCGGCCCCGGTGCTCAGGAGCACGTCCGGCTCCACCCGCAGCCCGGTGCGGCGGTTTTTCTGCGCTTCTACGAGAAAAAGCCACGGCGCGGCGTCCGGCTGGTTCTTGACGAAGGCCAGCCGTTTCGGTTCCAGCCGCGCGGCCCGCAGGACCGCCAGCACCTCGGCCAGGCGTTCCGGCCGGTGGCACAGCGCCAGCCGCCCGCCGTCTTTCAGGAGGCGGAAGGCGCAGGCGCACACGTCCTCTAAGGAGCAGAAGGTCTCGTGCCGGGCCGCAGCCCGCGCGGCGTCGGTGCTGGGCCGCCCGGCAGTGAAATAGGGCGGGTTGCATGCGCACAGGTCGAACTGCCCCGCCCCCTCGGAAAAATCGCGCAGATCAGCGCAGATGGGCGTGATGTGGTCGATGCTTTGTTCCTGTACGGCTAAGGTCAGCAGCGCGCTGGCCTCGGGCTGAAGCTCCACTGCCGCGCAGGGGCCGCGGTGGCCGCGGTCGTGCCATTCCAGAGCCACGATGCCGCACCCGGAACACAGGTCTGCGGCCCGCTGGCTGCGCTTTGGTTCGCAGAACCGTGCCAGCAAAAGCGCGTCCGTCCCGAACCGGTGCGCGGACGTGCAGTATACCTGAGTATTATTATACAAAATCTCGGTGGAATGTTCCATAGACGAATCCCGGTTTGGCTGGAAAAAATATGGGTCAAAAGGCGGACAAAATTGTGCAGGAATTGATAAAGATTATTAGATAACGGGAGTTTTCCCGCTTTTTGAAAAAAGCGGGGCAAAAACTTTTTATTGCGCCCATCGCCTGCGCGATGGGCGGGCGAGTTTGT
>JBJERT010000282.1:0-3544 GCA_051882435.1 Faecalibacterium sp. | reverse complement strand
AAAAAGGAACAAAATCCCCCGTAATCATGCATCACTATCATATATAAGGAGCACCATCATGGTTTCTGTTGCGATCGACGGCCCCGCGGGGGCAGGAAAATCCACGCTGGCGCGGCGTCTGGCCGCAGAGCTGGGGTACATTTATGTGGACACGGGCGCGATGTACCGCGCCATTGGCCTGTATGCGCTGCGGGCGGGCAAGGACCCGAAGGACAACGCGGCAGTGGATGCGCTGCTGCCGGACATCCGGCTGCGCCTGGCTTCCATCGAGGGCGAACAGCACATCTATCTGAACGACGAGGACGTGAGCAGCGCCATCCGCACCGAGCAGGCGGGCATGGCAGCCTCCGCGGTGGGCGCGAACCCGACAGTCCGTGCTTTTCTGCTGGAATTGCAGCGAGATATGGCCCGTACGCAGGACGTGCTCATGGATGGGCGCGATATCGGCACCGTGGTGCTGCCGGATGCCAGCGTGAAAATCTTCCTCACCGCTTCGCCGGAGGCGCGGGCAGAGCGCCGCTGGAAGGAATATCAGGCCAAAGGCGTGGACCTCTCTTTTGAAAAAGTCCTTTCCGATGTGAAACAGCGCGACGAGCAGGACATGCATCGTGCCGCCGCTCCGCTGCGGCAGGCCGAGGACGCCGTGCTGCTGGATACTTCGGCGCTGGACTTTGAACAAAGCCTGAACGCCATGAAGCAAATCATCGCCGAAAAGCTCCGCTGAAGACGGAGCAGCAAGGACGGAAAACCTATGATCTTGTATTACATTATGGTGCCTATCGCGTGGCTGTTCTGCCACATCGGCTTCCGCACACAGGTCGTCGGGCGCGAAAACCTGAAAAAGACCAGCACAAAAGCCTGCATCTTCGCGCCCACCCACGTTTCGTGGATCGACCCGGTGTTCGTGGTGGCGGCTCGCTTTTGGGGCAAACGGATGATCGTGTTCGCCAAAAAGGAACTGTTCGAGGTCAACCGGCTGCTGAGCTGGTTCCTGCGCTGTATGGGCGGCGTGTGTGTGCGCGGGACCCGCGGCGAGGTGGAGGTCATCGAGCAGACCATCAGCGAATGCCGCGGCGGGCGCTCGCTGCTGATCTTCCCGGAGGGAACGCGGGAGCGGGACGGCAAGCTCCTTCCGCCCAAGAGCGGCCTGTTCGTCATCGCTGACCAGGCTGCTGTGGATGTGGTGCCCTGCCGTGTGCTGTACGATACGCCCAACGGCCGGGCAAAGCCTTTCTGCCGGGTCCGGGTCATTTTTGGGGAGCCGATGCCGGCCGCGCAGTTCTCTATGGCGAACCGCCGCGACACCAAAAAGCTGCGCGAGAACAAGCAGGCTCTGCTGGACGCCTGGCAGGAGCTGGGCGAGGAGAGCGGCTTTGAACGCCGCTCTGCATAACCCGGCGCAGCCGCGCATACACTAAACACCGGAAAAGGAGAGCATCCATGGAGATCCGTTTGGCAAAGACCGCGGGCTTCTGCTTTGGCGTGGACCGGGCAGTGGGGCTGACCTATCAGCTCCTGTCCGAAGGACACCGGGTGGCGACGCTTGGCCCGCTCATCCATAACCCGCAAGTGGTGGAGGACCTGGACCGCCGCGGCGCATGCGTGGCCCAGACCCCTGCCGAGGTGCCCCCGGGATATGAGGTGGTCATCCGCAGCCACGGCGTACCCAGCAGCGTCTACGACGAGCTGGCACAGCGGGGCATCCTCTGCCACGACGCCACCTGCCCCTTTGTACAGAAGATCCACCGCATCGCCGAGCAGGCCGAGCGGGAAGGCGCGGTGCTGCTGGTGGCGGGCGACGCGGCCCACCCCGAGGTGCAGGGCATCGTGGGGCACACCCGGGGCGAGGTCTATGTTTTCCGCGATCTGGCCGAGCTGCAGGCATGGAGCGGCCCCAAAGACCCCCAAAAGCCGATTTTTGCGGTTGCACAGACCACATTTCAGGTCACGAAATGGCAAGAAAGTTCGAACTTTCTAAAAAAAGCCTATACAAACGCCCGAATTTTTGATACAATATGTAATGCGACGTGGGCGAGGCAACAGGAAGCGGAAGACCTCAGCCAGCAATGCGACATCATTGTTGTCATTGGCGGTCATCATTCTTCCAATACCCAAAAGCTGGTACAGGTCGCCGCAAAGCATACGCGAGCCGTTACGGTCGAGACAGCGAGCGAACTTCGGCCGGAGTGGTTTGCAAACGTGAAAACGGCGGGCGTCACAGCCGGGGCTTCAACGCCATCGTCTATTATTGAGGAGGTACTTAACAGTATGAGCGAAGAAATCAATGACAGCATGAGCTTTGAGGAGATGCTGAATGCATCCGAGGAGAAGCGTGTTCATGCAGGCAGTATTGTGAAAGGAATCGTGACCAGCATCTCTGCCAACGAGATCCAGGTGGATATCGGTGCGAAGCAGACCGGCTTTGTCAAGCTGAGCGAGCTGACCGATGATTCCTCCGCCAAGGTCGAGGATCTGGTGAAGGTTGGCGATGAGCTGGACCTCATCGTCGAGAAGGTTATGGATCAGGACGGCGTCATCCAGCTCTCCCGCAAGAAGCTCGCATCTCGCAAGGGCATGGAAGAGATCGCCAAGGCCGCTGAGTCCGGCGAGGTCGTCGAGGGCGACGTCACCGAGTTCAACAAGGGCGGCGTTGTCGTCAACGTCAAGGGCGTCAAGGTGTTCGTGCCCCGTTCCCAGGCCACGATGCGCCGCGACGAGGACTATACCGCGCTGGTGGGCCAGCACGTCCAGCTGGTTGTCACCGAGTGCTCCGGCCGCAAGATCGTCGGCAGCATCAACAAGGTGACCGCAGAGCAGAACAAGGCCAAGCGCGAGGAGTTCTGGGCCAACGTCGAGGTGGGCAAGAGCTACACCGGCGTGGTCAAGAGCCTGACTTCTTATGGTGCGTTCGTGGACATCGGCGGTGTGGACGGCCTGTGCCACATCAGCGAGCTGAGCTGGAACCGCATCAAGCACCCCTCCGAGGTGGTCGCTGTGGGCGACACCATCGAGGTGTATGTGAAAGATATCGACACCGAGAACCACAAGGTCTCTCTGGGCTTCAAGAAGGCCGAGGACAACCCCTGGGAGCAGCTGAAGAACAACTACCCCATCGGCAGCACCTTCCATGCTCCGGTCGTGTCCCTGACCAAGTTCGGCGCTTTCGTGCGCATCCTGCCGGGTGTGGATGGTCTGGTCCACATCAGCGAGATCAGCAACGACCGCGTGGAGAAGGTCTCCGACGCGCTGAAGGTCGGCGATATGGTGGACGTCAAGCTGCTGGATGTCGACTTCGATAAGAAGCGCATCAGCCTGTCCATGAAGGCCCTGCTGAAGAACGACGCAGAGTAAACCGCTCTCGTCCGGGCAGCTGCCTGATATAACAAGGTGCGAACAGCCCCGCTGCCGGGTGACGGCGGCGGGGCTGTTTTTATCACGATCCATGGGGGAGCGGCAGCGCGCAGAACTCCTTCCGTCATCGCTTCGCGATGCCACCTCCCTCAAGGAGGGAGGCTTCGCCCTACTGCAACGCGGGCGCAGCCCC
>JBJERT010000281.1:0-3546 GCA_051882435.1 Faecalibacterium sp. | reverse complement strand
ATAAAACAGACCGCCGACGCACAGGACCCTGTGCAAAAGTCGGCGGTCTGTTTTTTGATATCCGGTCGTTCCGGCCCTGCTCTCAGCGAACGCGCCCGCCGCCGAACAGCACCATACAGCCGTTCTCATCCTGCTCCCCGGCGGCCAGGCGGACGGCAGGTCTGCCGGTGAGCGGGTCCAGGATCCCCAGAGTCACCGTGCATCCGTTGCGGCCCCGGCGGGCGAGGCCCGGCGTTTCCATCAGAGTCCGGGTCGTCAGGCTCTCCCCCGGCAGGAGCTGAGAGAGTGCGACCTCGACCTCAGTTGTTTCCACAAGAGTGCCGTTTTGGTCATAAACAAAAATGCAGACCGGCCAGTCCCAGTAAAACGGAGCCGCACCGGAGTTTTTCCAGTGCAGTTCGAGCCGGGCGCCGCCAGCCTCCGGGAACAGACTGGCCTTTGATACGACCAGCCGATAGCCCAGCATCCTCAGAACAGCGGTACGGCCTGCGGCGCCGTCCTGTTCGCGGGCGACCTTCGGGCCAAGAAAGGTCATGTGGCTGCGGGCGAGCAGCTCCAGCGTCTGGTCGAGATCACTGCCCAGCATCTGCTCCATGGAGATCGAACTGGTGAACTCGCCTCCGACAGGAGCGACCTTCCACACCTCCGGCATAGGCGCGAGGGCGTTTTCTTCGCCGGTCTGCGAGTAGGCCCCGCCGTTTTCCAGCCAGTCCAGCCATTCCTCTGTGTCCTCCACAGCGCCGGTCATATCGTTGTAAACGCCCAGACCTTCCCGTGCAGCGATCTGGAACGGGCGGCGCATCAGCAGCTTTGCATGAGGAAACGCGGCAAGCCACGGTTCGACATACTGCTCCCGGACCCCGGCAGAAGGAAGAGGCTCGATCCCCGCGCTCCGGTTGACATGCCATTCACCCCAGTGGCCCAGGCTGCCCAGCTCCACATAGGCCACAAAGCCGTCGCCGCCCAGCCACTCGCCCAAAGCCTGCACTGCCCGGGCATGGGCCTGCACCATCCTGGGGTCGCTGTAATAAGGCGAACAGCCCTTGCCATATTCCATATCATAGTCCTGCCCGCCGCACATTTGATACAGCCAGTCCGGGATATCCCGATGTGCCTCACTGCCCGGCAGGTCGCAGACGAACCGCAGCACAAGGTGCCTGCCTTCGGCGCGCCAGCGCGCCAGCTGATTTTCGGCGGCGACTCCTTCCCGATCATATACGCCGGGCTGCGGCTCCCATTCCCGCCATGTGACATCCACATATACCAGCGTGACATCCTCCGGCAGCTCTCTGGTCCGGGCATCGGGCGCATAGCCCATCATGGGATTGCCAAAGACTTCCGCTGTTTCGATAAAACACGCCCGGCTCCCACCCCGGAAATGGAATCCCATCACTCCCACCCCCAGCGCCAGCAACACGCACAGCCCTGCCGCAAGCACTTTTTTTGCCATGATATCCTCCACCCGATGGCCGCTGCGGCCCGTCAGCCCTCCCGCTGCCCAACGATTTGCAGACTCTCCCGCCCGACGCTGCATTGCAGGAACAGGACTCGGACACCGGCGGCTTTTGCTTCTGCCAGCGCACGCCCAAATTCCGGGTGTGTCTCCCAGTTGGGCCGCACCTCGGTGATGCCTTCCATCTGGATCACGAAAGCGGCTGTGCATCGATAGCCTTCGCCCTGCGCCTGTGTCAGCTCCCGGAGATGCCTGACCCCACGTTCGGTAGGAGCGTCCGGGAAATAGCCGACCCCGTCCACTTCCAGCGTGCAGCCCTTGACCTCCATCAAATATTTACGGTCTCCTTTTTCCATATAGAAGTCGATGCGGGAGTTTCCATAGAGGTACTCCGGCCGGATCCGGTCATAGTCCTGTGTTTGGAGCCATTCGCCAACCACTTTATTCGGAGCCTGACTGTCGATGTTGACCCAGCCCCGGCCGTTTTTGCGGACCGCGACCAGATCGTATTTTGTTTTGCGGGCAGGCTGGTCAGAGACCTCCAGCCGCACCGCTGCGCCGGGCACCAGCAGCTCCTGACAGCGTCCTGTATTCTTGACGTGGACGGTCTCGACAGCTCCGTCGAGTTCGACATGGGCAACAAAGCGGTTCGGACGGTCGAGGAACACGCCCTCTGTAATTTCTTTGTATTTCAAAATGATTCTCCTGTCATTTCCGGCAGGCGTCGGCAAACGCGTTGAACAGACGCTGCTGGACAGGGTCGTCCTCGCTCAGCCACTCAGGGTGCCACTGGACGCCGAGGCAAAAAAAGCGTCAGGCCGTTCCAGCGCCTCGATAAAGCCGTCCTCGCTCAGTGCGCTGACGGCCAGCCCCGGGGCGGGGCGTCCCGCCGCCTGATGGTGCTGGCTGTTCACCTGTACTTTGCCCTCGCCAAGCAGGTCCCACAGCAAGGTGCCGCGCCGCACGGTGATGCTGTGGGCCAGGTCCCAGTGGCCGTTGTGAGAGCAGCGTTCCAGCGGCGTGATATCCTGATAAAGATCGCCGCCCAGACAGATGTTCATGACCTGTACGCCCCGGCAAATGCCGAGCACCGGCCTGCCTGCCCGCAGAAAAGCGTTCAGCAGCCGCGGCTCGGCGTTGTCACGCAGGCGGTTGGGCGCGCCGCAGGCCGGAATGGGCTTTTGTCCGTAAAAGGCCGGGTCCATGTCTCCTCCCCCCGGCAGCAGCAGCCCGGCGCATTCCAGTGCCTCCTGCACGGCACGGTCCGGGTCCTCCAGCTCCACCCAGCGCACCACGGCACCTGCCCGGGCCAGACTCTCGACATATTTGGCACGGTAGCGCTCACGCTCCGGTTCACGGCCCATCTGCGGGACAGCGATAACGACTGACATGCTATCTTCCTCCTTGCACAATGCAAAAAGCCCGAAACCACAAGGTTTCGGGCATCTTTGGCGGAAAGATGGGGATTCGAACCCCAGAACGCTTTTGACACGTTACACGATTTCCAGTCGTGCGCCTTAGACCAACTCAGCCATCTTTCCACATATTTGGTTCTGCCCCTCGGGCGGGGTGCCCTCAGCGCTCCCCTATAATACCCGAAAGAATGGCGTTTGTCAAGCACTTTTTCAAAAAAGTTTTGGAATCGGCTCAGAGTTCTCTCCGGGCCCGTATGGTATTTGGATGCTTCACGGTTTATCAGGCGTTCGCTGCGCCATTCAGAGAAACCCCGCCGCCTCTGACGGCTTTGGTTTTTCTCCTGCTTTTGGAGTTTATAGCCTTTTTGAGTTTATAGCATAATGCGAGAGTTCCCGACTGCGCCAAAGCCTCCCTCAATGACGGAAGGAGTGCTGCATGCTGCAACTCCTCCAGTTGCCTGCGGTGACAGCCCCCTCATGGAGGGAGCCTTATCCGCGCTAAATTTACGGATCACTCTAAAAATTGATTTCCGTGCATTTTTCCAAAAACCAGTTGACAAACAGCGCGGCTCATGCTAAAATAAGCAAGTCGACCGGGGAAGTCCGGCAGACAAAACTGAATGAGGGCGTGTTCCCGAGTGGCCAATGGGGACAGACTGTAAATCTGCTGCTTTTCAG
>JBJERT010000280.1:0-16981 GCA_051882435.1 Faecalibacterium sp. | reverse complement strand
AGTTCCTCATCAACAAGAACGAGGGCGCTTCCGCCGCCAAGATGCGCGCCTTTGCTGAGTCCAACGGCGACAGCGTGGTCTGCATCGAGGATGATGATGTCATCAACCTGCACGTCCACACCGCCGACCCCGGCAAGATCCTGAGCGAGGCCATCAAGTACGGCTACCTGACCAACTTCAAGATTGAGAATATGCACGAGCAGTTCCTGGCCCGCCAGAAGCAGGGCAAGAGCCTGGAAAAGCAGGCTTCTGCCGAGCGCCGCCCTGATCCGGCCAGCGAGTTCATCTATGCCGCTGTGGACCCCGAGCGTGACTATGGCTTCGTGGCCGTGGCCGCGGGCGAGGGCCTCAAGGCCGTCTTTACCGATCTGGGCGTGGATGCGGTGGTGTCCGGCGGCCAGACCATGAACCCCGCAACCGAGGATATCCTCGCCGCAGTCCAGAGCGTCCCCGCCAAGACGGTCTTCGTCCTGCCCAACAACAAGAATATCATCATGGCCGCCGAGCAGGCTGAAAAGCTGGCTGACCGCAAGGTGGTCGTGCTGCCCACCCGCACCATCCCCATGGGCATCACCGCGATGCTCAACTTTGACCCCTCCTCTACGGTGGAGGCCAATACCATCAATATGATGCAGGCTGCCGACCATGTGTCCACCGGCCTTATCACTTATGCCGCCCGCGACAGCGAGTTCGACGGCAAGCGCATCCGCAAGGGTGAGATCATGGCGCTGGAGAACGGCAAGATCGTCGCCACCTCCAACGACCTGACCAAGGCTACCTATCGTCTGGCCCGCGGTATGTGCAAGAAGGATTCCAGCTTCGTCACTCTCATCTCGGGCTGTGACGTGAGCGACGAGGATGCCGAGCGCGTGACCGAGGTCGTCAAGGCCAAGTGCCCCAACCATGTCGAGGTCAGCCACATCCGCGGCGGCCAGCCGGTCTACTACTATATGATCAGCGTAGAATAAACTCTCTTCCCGCATTCTCTCAACGATAGCCCAACGAGCCGGCGCAGTTTTTGGCTTCTGCGTCGGCCCGTTGTTTTTTCTTTCGAAGCGTTCTGCTGTGGGGCGCAGCCCCAGCGCGCGGGAGCGCGCAAACGGGTGCGGAATCCTTCCGTCAAACCAACCAACCTTCCCGCCCATCGCGCAGGCGATGGGCGCAGTAAAAAGTTTTTTCGGTTCCTTTTTTTCAAAAAAGGAACAAAAACCCGTCTCCCCGCTATTTTTCACACCGCGGCGCTGTACTTTGGCGGGGGGATTGTGCTATACTAAACGCAGGCATTGGCTGGCCGGGAGCGGGCTGGTCAAAATTAGTCCTTGCCTGTTTTCGGAATTGTGCTACAATAACAGGGATATCTTTCATTTTCCGCAACGATAACACGGTCTGCGGACCATTTTACCCCTATCAGGGGGATCAAACCAGAAGGTCAGGAGGCGATCCCTATCTCAAACAACAATGAGGTGAAAAAGATCCGGCGAAGCGGAGCGGCGCAACCGCCGCAGCCTTCGGCGGGACGCAAAGTGAACGTCAGCCACAGCCGCCGGGAAAGCGGCTCTTCCGGCGGCGCGGGCCGGGAGCCGGGCGAGCCGCGCAAGCCGAAAAAGGGCCATCCCGTCCTGCGCGCGCTGGGGCGCATCCTTGCCACGCTGATCTGTCTGGGCATCATGCTGGGCAGCGCGGTGGCGGTGTGCGGCGTGTATTATGTCGTGCAGGCTACGGCCAACGACGGCGATCTGCTGGATCTGGACAATATCGAACTGAGCCAGTCCAGCGTGGTTGTGGCTACGGACCGGTCCACCGGCGCGCAGATCGAATATGCCACCCTCAAGTCCTCCAACAGTCATCGCGTGTGGACCGATCTGGAGAACATCCCCCAGTATCTGCAATATGCCTTCATCTGCACCGAGGATAAGGACTTCTACAACGAGCCGGGCGTCAACTTCAAGCGGACCATCGGCGCGATGATCAATGAGTATATCCTGCCCATCTATTCCTCCAAGCAGGGCGCTTCTACGCTGGAGCAGCAGCTTATCAAGAACCTGACCGAGGACGACAGTGCCAGCGGCATCGAGGGCGCGCTGCGCAAGCTGCGCGAGATCTACCGCGCGCTCTGTCTGAGCAAAAATTACTCCAAAGAGACCATTCTGGAAGCCTACCTCAACACCATCAGCTTCACGGGCACCATTCAGGGCGTGCAGACCGCTGCCAACGAATACTTCAACAAGGACGTCAGCGAGCTGAACCTGTGGGAGTGTGCCACCATCGCGTCCATCACCAAGAACCCCACCAACTACAACCCCTATACCAACCCCGAGAACCTCATCAACCGCCGCAATTTCATTCTATATAATATGTGGGATCAGGGCGTTATCTCGGAGGAACAGTACCGCAGCGCCGCGGCCCAGCCGCTGGTGCTGGCCGAGGAGGACACCAGCCAGAAGAAGGTTTCCTCCACCACGTCCTATTTTACGGATGCACTGTTCAACGAGGTGGTCCGGGACATCATGGCCAAAGAGGGCGTGAGCGAGGGTACCGCCCAGAACATGCTCTACACCGGCGGCTATACCATCGAGGCCACCGTGGACCCCAAACTCCAGTCCTCCATGGAGAACCTGATGCTCAATGCCGACGATGCCTATTTCCCGGCGGGCTGGCATGAGGAAGAAGTGACCGCCCTTTCGGACGACGACGTGCCGGTCTACAACGAGGACGGCACCCTCAAGACCCGCGTGGGCGATAACGGCACGATCTATTATTACCGCAGCGTCCGCACCCAGGCCGCGATGGTCACGCTGGACTACGACGGCAATGTGCTGGCGCTGGTGGGCGGCGTGGGCGAAAAGACCAAGAGCCTTTCCCTCAACCGCGCTTACAACGTCACCCGGCAGACCGGCTCCTCCATCAAGCCCATCGGTGCCTATGCGCTGGGCGTGGAGTATGGTCTGGTCAACTGGTCCAGCATGCTCAACAACTCGCCCCTCTACCTCAAGGAGGATATGGTGGTGCGGGATGAGGACTACTGCCGTCGGAACGGCCTGATGGGCCTGTCGAACAGCCAGCTCAAAGCTTACCCCAACGCATGGCGCAGCTGGCCCAAGAACTACGGCGGCAACTACGGCGACAACACCGACGTGCCGCTGTGGAACGGTCTGGCCCGCTCCCTGAACACCATCGCCGCCCGTGTGGGCGACCTGGTGGGCGCGAACACCATCTTCAACTTCGTCTATAATACGCTCCAGCTGGATACGCTGGACCCGGCCAATGACGTGGGCCTCGCCCAGATGGTCATGGGCAGCCAGACCCACGGCGTGACCCCGCTGGCGCTGGCGGCGGCCTATCAGATCTTCTATGACGGCCAGTACACGACTCCCCACCTCTACACCCGTGTTCTGGACCGCGACGGCAACATCTATCTGGAAAGCAACGCGACCAGCTACCAGGCGCTGACCCCGCAGACGGCCTATGTCATGAACCGCCTGCTCAAGAACGTTCTCTATTCCAGCGTGGGCACGGCCAGCGGCCGCTACCCCAACTCCAACGGCATGGAGTCCTTTGGTAAGACCGGTACCGCCAGCGACGAAAAGGACCTGTGGTTCGTGGGCGGCACGCCCTACTACGTCACCGCAGTGTGGTGGGGCTATGACGCACCCTATGACATGACCAAGACCCTGACCAAGACACAGGCCAAGACCCGCACCTGCGTCAGCGCATGGAAGGCGCTGATGGAAGAAGTGCAGGCCGATCTGCCCTATAAAGCCTTCCCGCGGCCGGACGGCGTGGTGGAACGCAGCTACTGCACCCAGAGCGGCCTGCTGGCCGGGCCTTCCTGCCCCAGCACGGCCACCGGCTGGTATCGCGCCGACGACCTGCCTGCCACCTGCAACTACTCCCACAGCGCGTCACTGTCCAACGCGCCGGGCGACACGACCGGTCTGGACACCGACTGAGCCGCCCAGAAACGGGCAGAACTCATACTTTTCCGCGCCGGGGTTTGCGATTCCGGCAAGGAAACCTGACGCTTCACGAGACAAAACTGGACGATTTGCCAAAAAAGCATCCGGCCTCTTGCATTGCGGGGGGCCGGATGCTATTATATTCCTCGTGAGAACACTTGTGTTTGTGAGGTGAACAAGTTGGAACGCCGCTTTTATCTGGTGGATGCGCGGGTGCTGCCGGAGGTCTTTCTCAAGGTAGTGCGCGCCAAGGAGCTGCTGGCCAGTGGAGAAGCCCGCAGCATCTCGGCTGCGGCCCGCAGCGTGGGCCTGTCGCGCAGCGCATTTTATAAGTATAAAGACTGTATCTTCGATTCCGAGAACAGCCGCGAGGTCATTACCGTGATGGCGACCCTGCGCGACGAGACCGGCGCGCTGCAAAGCCTGCTGGCCGGCATCAGTGCCGCGGGGGCGAGCATCGTCACCATCAATCAGTCCACCCCCGAAAACGGGGCCGCGCTGGTGGCTGTGACCATCCGCACCGACACCATGCAGATGACCCCCGAGGAGCTGACCGAGCGCCTGGCCCGCCAGCGCATGGTCGTGGGAGTACACTGCGGATATAATTTGTAATACCCCCCTTGGGGAAGAAATGAGGAAAAGAAGCATGGCGAAGATAGCGATTTTGGGCTTTGGCACGGTGGGCGGCGGCGTATACGAGGTGCTGTGCCGCAACGCCGCAGGCGTGTCCCGCCGCGCGGGCGAGCCGGTAGAGGTCAAATATATTCTGGATATCCGGGACTTTTCCGCCCGGCCGGACGCGCACCTGTTCGTCAAGAACATCGACGTGATCCTGGCAGACCCGGAGATCAAGGTGGTGGTGGAGACCATCGGCGGCACACGCTTTGCGTATCCCTACGTCAAGGCCTGCCTCGAGAGCGGCCGCAGCGTCTGCACCTCCAACAAGGAGATGGTCGCCACCTACGGCGCCGAGCTGCTGGGCCTGGCCCGCGCCCATGGCTGCGCGTTCCTGTTCGAGGCTTCGGTGGGCGGCGGAACGCCCATCATCACCCCCATGCACCAGTGTCTGGCGGCCAACGTCATCACCGAGGTGCAGGGCATCGTCAACGGCACGACCAACTTTATGCTGACCAAGATGGTCCGCGAAAACATGGGCTTCGACGAGGCGCTCAAGATCGCCCAGCAGCTGGGCTATGCCGAGACCAAGGACCCCGGCGACGATGTGGACGGCCGCGACGCCTGCCGCAAGATCGCCATCCTGTCCTCGCTGGTCTGCGGCCACCATATCTATCCCCAGAACATCCCCACCCGCGGCATCCGTGACATCACCGTGGCGGACGTGAAGGCGGCCGGCGAGCTGGGCTGCGTCATCAAGCTCATCGCGTGGATGAAGCGCGGCGAGGACGGCAGCGTGGCCGCAGGCGTCGAGCCGTGTCTGGTGCCTAAGACCAACCAGCTGGCGGGCGTGGACGACGTGTTCAACGCGGTCATGATCAAGGGCGACATGCTGGGCGACGTGGTGTTCTACGGCAAGGGCGCGGGCAAGCTGCCCACGGCCAGCGCCGTCGTGGCGGACGTCATCGATGCCCTCAAGCACGGCGTCAAGGTCCACGACAGTCTGTTCTGGCAGCCCGCCGAGCCGGTGGAGGGCATGCTCACCGACCCCACCCCCGCGGCATATTATGTGCGTGTGGAAGGGACTGCCCCCGCGGTGGTCGAGGCCATTTTTGGCCCGGGCCGGGTCGTGGCAGAGCACTTCGACGGCTGTGCCTATCTGGTGGAGCAGGCGGACGAGGCCCAGTTGGCCGCGGCGTCCCGCAAGATCGGGGCCGTGGGCGGCAGCGTGAAGCTGGTCCTGCGCCGTCTGCCCGAGGATGCCTGACAGGAGGACGGATATGAAGATCAAAGTTTCGGTCCCCGCCACCAGCGCCAACGTCGGCTCCGGCTTCGACGCGCTGGGTCTGGCGGTGACCCTGTACAATACGGTGACCTTTGAGCCCAGCGACCGGCTGGAGATCTCGGCGGCGGACGGCACCCGCATCCCCCGCAACGAGACGAATCTGGTCTACCGCTCTGCCAAAGGGCTGTTCGATAAGGTGGGCAAGACCATCCCGCCGCTGAAGATCGTGCAGACCAACCCCATCCCCATGGCGCGGGGCCTCGGCTCCTCCTCGGCCTGCATCATCGCGGGCCTGCTGGGCGCCAACCGGATGCTGGGCGACGTGCTGAACACGCAGGAGCTGCTCACGCTGGCGACCTCCATCGAGGGCCACCCGGACAACGTGGCGCCCGCCCTGCTGGGCGGCCTGACCAGCAGCGTGTTCGAGGGCGGACAGGTCTATTCGGTCAAGCGGGACGTGGATCAGAGCCTCTGTTTTGCGGCCATCGTGCCGGATTACAAGCTGCTGACCGAGGCCGCCCGCGCGGCTCTGCCCAAGCAGATCGCGCATAAAGATGCGGTGTACAATCTGTCCCGCGCGGCGCTGGTGCCTGCGGCCTTCTGCGAGGGGCGGCACGACCTGCTGGCCATCGCCACCGAGGACCGGCTGCACCAGCCCTACCGGATGCCGCTGATGCCCGGCTCGCAGGAGGTGTTCGAGCTGGCGAAGCGCTGCGGCGCGAAGGCCGTTTATGTTTCCGGCGCGGGCAGCACCGTGATGGCTGTGGCCGAGCGCGCCGGGGCTGAGGCATTCTATGCAGGTCTGGCCGAGGGACTGGAAGGTCTGGAAGGGCTGGACGGATGTGAAGCATTTACGCTGCTGCGCCTCGACGCTGATAACGTCGGCGCGACGGTGGAATGATAGATGGGAAAAGGGAAGTGGAATCGTCTGCTTCTACCCGGTGAAAAAGAGGAGAGTGACAAGAGTATGGCGTTGATCGTACAGAAGTTCGGCGGTTCTTCGGTGAGGGACCGGGAACGTATCTTCAACGTGGCGCGCATTGTGGCCAACACCCACAAAGCGGGAAATGATGTTGTTGTGGTGGTGTCCGCCCAGGGCGATACCACCGATGACCTGATCGCAAAGGCGGGGGAGATCACCCACAACCCCTCCGCCCGCGAGATGGATATGCTGCTGGCAGCCGGTGAGGAGATCAGCATCGCGCTGCTGGCGATGGCGCTGAACGAGATCGGCTGCCACGCCATCAGCCTGACCGGCTGGCAGGCGGGCTTCCGCACCGACCGCGCCTATACCAAGGCGCGCATCACCCGGCTGGAGACCGAGCGCATCTCGTCCGAGCTGGAGCGCAACCGCGTCGTGGTCGTGGCGGGCTTCCAGGGCATGAACAAGCTGGACGATATCACCACGCTGGGCCGCGGCGGCAGCGATACCAGTGCCGTGGCCATCGCGGCGGCGCTGCACGCAGACCGCTGCCAGATCTTCACCGACGTGGAGGGCGTGTATACCGCCGACCCGCGCAAGGTGCGCAATACCCGCAAGCTCAGCGAGATCACCTTTGATGAGATGCTCGAGCTGGCCTCTCTCGGCGCGCAGGTCCTGAACAACCGCAGCGTGGAGCTGGCCAAGAAGTATAATGTGGAGCTGGAGGTGCTCTCCAGCCTGAATCCGATCCCCGGTACGGTCGTCAAGGAGGTTACGAGCGACATGGAAGGTATGCTGATCAAGGGCGTTGCGAAGGACAGCGACGTTGCCGTTATTTCGATTCTGAATGTTCCCGACGAGCCGGGCATGAGCTTCAAGATCTTCGGCCTGCTGGCGCAGAAGAATATCAACGTGGATATCATTCTCCAGTCCACCGGCCGCCAGGGCCGCAAGGACGTCATCTTTACCTGCTCGGAGGGCGAGGCGGACATTGCGGTGCGCGCACTCAAGGACAGCGCGCATTTCAAAGAGGTCACCTGCGACAAGAGCTGCGCCAAGGTCTCCATCGTCGGCGCGGGCATGCAGAGCCACAGCGGTGTCGCTTCCAGTATGTTCGAGGCGCTGTCCAACAACAACATCAACATCAAGATGATCTCCACCAGCGAGATCAAGATCTCCTGCATCATCGACCGCGTGGACGCCGACCGCGCTGTGAGTGCGATCCACGACCGGTTGTTTGAGTAAGAGGACGGTTTTGTTCCTTTTTCGAGAAAAAGGAACCGAAAAAGCTTTTCAATCGGCCCACACATGCGTGTGGGCCAAATTTTTTGTTTGCGGGGGTCTGAGGCAGCGGTTTGCGCGCTCCCGCGCGCGGGGGCTGTGCCCCGACACAATTTTTTAACACTCTGCGCCGTTTACACCAGCAGCCGGGCGGTGTATAATAAAATGTGTGCCTGCCGCTCTCTGCTGGAAATGTGCGGAAATATCCCGCAGGGACTCGATGCGGCAGAGACGTGGGAAACTGGATAGGTGAGAAGGGAAATACGCATGGACCAGCAAAAACGACCGACCCCGCGGCCTGACGCGCCGCGCAATCCGAGCCGCGCGCAATGGGAAGCCCAGCGCCGTCGCCGCCGCAGGCTGCGGCTGGTGCGAAACTGGGTGCTCTTTCTTTCGGCCTGTGCGGCGGCCATCGCGCTGATGACCACCGGCATCCTCTGGCTGCTGCCCCGGGCGCATGCCCTCATCGCGGGGCCGGAGGTGTTCGAAGCCGCGCAGTACGACGGGACGAGCTATGTATTTGATGCGTCGGACCCGCGGCTGGTGCTGGTCAACAACAATCTGCCGTTCGAGCAGGAGCCGCAGCCCACGCTGGGGGCGGCGGACGACGCCACCGACCAGACTCTGGAGGCAGAGGCGGCTGCGGCATACCGCAGCATGGCCGCCGCCGCGCAGGCGGATGGAGTGTCACTGGTGCTGGCTGCGGGATATCAGGATGCGTCGGCCCGTCAGGCGGCCTTTGATGCGCAGAAGCAGGTCTATCTGGACAAGGGCTGTTCCGAAGAAGAAGCTGCCGCCCGCGCGTCCACCATCGTGCCGCGGCCCGAGTGCAGCGAGCAGGGGACCGGCTATGCGGCGGAGATCCTCTCGGACGACTATGGTGCGCGGGATACCGGCTTTGCCGGGAACCGGGCCTTTGAATGGCTCAGCGCCTACGCGGCCGAATATGGTTTTATCCTGCGCTGGCCTCAGGACCGTCAGGCCGCCACCGGCATGGTCTATCAGCCGTGGCACTGGCGCTATGTCGGCGTGGAGAACGCCCTTGCCATCCGCGCCTCCGGCCTTTCGCTGGAGGAGTTCCTGGCAGTGGAGAAAACAAAATGAGAACCGTCCCGCCGCAGAGCGGGCACTGGAGGAAACAAGAGCTTTGAGACGTACACAGATCGCACCCGGAGTGCATCTTTCCTACGATCCGGCGCAGAAATTCAACCGCTGCCGGATCAGCATCCATTTCGCCTTTCCGGCCCGGCGGGAGACGGCCACGGCCCACGCGCTGCTGCCGCTGGTGATGGAGCGCGGCTACGCAGCCTGCCCGGATATGACCCAGCTCAGCAAGGAGCTGGCCCGCCTTTACGGCGCGGACCTCACAGTGGACGCCCGTCCCATGGGCTGCAACCACAACCTTTGCGTCAGCGTGACAGGCATCAAGGACAAATTTGCTTTGGAGGGCGAGGCCCTGTCCCGGGCCTATGCTGATCTGGCGCTGGGCGTGGCGTTCCATCCCTATTTCGTGGGCGGGACCTTCGACCCCGAAGCGGTCGGCATCGAAAAGCAGATGCTGAAAAAAGCGCTGGAAGACGAACTGAACGACAAGCGCATCTACTGCCAGCGGCAGGCCAACCGGGAATTTTTCGGCGCCAGCCCCGCCGGAGTGCGGCAGGAGGGCTATCTGGAAGAAGTGGACAGCCTCACGCCGCAGCAGCTCACCGATGCCTACCGCGAGATGCTGCGCACCGCCCAGGTCGAACTGCTGGTGCTGGGCTGCACCGAGGAGCAGACGGCGGACATTCAGGCTTCGCTGCTGCGGGAGCTGGACCTGTGCGGCCGTGCGCCCTGCCCGCTGGAGCCGAATCTCGCCATGCCCCGCCAGCAGCCGGTGCGCCGGGTCGAGACCTTCGATACCGTGCAGGCCAAACTGTGCATGCTGTTCACGCTTGGCGCGCCGATGCAGCCGCAGCAGCTGGCCGCGGTGCGTCTGGCCATGGCATTGTACGGCGGCAGTGTGACCAGCCGTCTGTTTTTGAACGTGCGGGAAAAGCAGCATCTGTGCTATTATTGCTCGTCCTCTTTCCAGAGCTTTACGGGCAGCATGGCGGTCAACAGCGGTGTGGAGCATGCCGACGCGGAACGCGCCGCGCAGGCCATCCTCAAGGAGCTGGACGACCTGTGCCGCGGCCCCATCACGGACGAGGAGCTGGAGGACTGCCGCCGCGGCCTCATCAGCGGCATGGCCGGGGTCGAGGACACGCTGGGCGGTATGGAATCGTGGTATTACATCGAGGTGCTGCGGGGCGGCCCGGTGCAGTCCCCGGAGGAGGCCCGCGCCGCGCTGCGGGCGGTCACCCGGGAGGACGCGCAGGCCATCCTGCGGCAGCTCACGCTGTCGGTCAGCTATCTGCTGACCCGGGAGGAGGTGGGCACCAATGCCTGACCGCAAGCAGACCGTTCTGGAACAGACCGCGGCAGATCAGTGGAAGGTCCTGCCCTCCGGCCTGACCGTTCTGGTGCGCCCCATGCCGGGCTACTCCGGCACCCATGTGATTTATGCGACCCGCTTCGGTTCCATCGACCGCGCGTTCCGGCTGGATGGCCGGGAGGTGCGGCTGCCCGCGGGTGTAGCGCACTTCCTCGAGCACAAGATGTTCGAGGATCAGGAGGGAGACGCCTTTGCCCGGTTCGCCAAGACCGGCGCCAATGCCAACGCCTTCACCAGCTTCGACCGCACCTGCTATCTGTTCACCGCCACCGAGCAGCTGGACGAAAGCCTTGATATTCTGCTGGGCATGGTGGGCAGACCCTATTTCACGAAGGAGACCATCGACAAGGAACAGGGCATCATCGGGCAGGAGATCAAGATGTACGATGATAGCCCGGACTGGCGGCTCATCACTGCGCTGTTCGAGTGCCTGTATCACAGCCACCCCATCCGCAGCGATATCGCGGGCACCTGTGAGAGCATCGCCTCCATCACACCGGAGATGCTCTACGACTGCTGCCGGGCTTTTTACGCACCCAACAACATGGTGCTGGCTGCGGCGGGCAATGTCACCATGGAGCAGCTTCTGGCGGCCTGTGAACGCAGCGGTCTGACCGCGCCGCGTCCCTCCGAACGGGTACAGCGCCTGTGGGACGCCGAACCAATGACGCTGGCCGCCCGGGAAAAGACCCTGCGCATGGCAGTCGCAAAGCCCTGCTTCGGCTTCGGCTTCAAGGAACAGCCTCTTGCGCCGGGAGACCTGCGCGGTGAAGCCCTGTATGATCTGGTATGCTGCTGCATCAGCGGCGGAATGTCGCCGCTCTACCGCCGCCTGTACGATGAGGGCCTGGTGAATCCGGGCTTTGGCGCGGAGGTGCTGCGGGTGGATGGCTGCTGTGCCATCCTCTTCACTGGCGAGAGCGACGCGCCCGACACGGTACGCCGCCTGCTGCTGGAGGAGATCGCCCGCATCCGCGCGCAGGGGGTGGACCGCGAGGTGTTCACCCTGTGTAAGAACGAAAAATATGGACAGCTCATCGAAAATCTTGAGAATGTGGAGGATTCCGCCAGCCAGATGGCGGACTTCGCGCTCTCCGGCCAGACGGTGGCCCAGCAGATCACGATGCTGGCCAGCCTGACCGCGGAGGATGCGGACGCCGCGCTGCGCTCGATCCTCGCGGAGGACCGCATGGCGTCCGTAGTCATCCTGCCCGACGCAGACGCGCCGCAGGCGGAAGAACAGGAGGAAACAGAATGACGAATCTTGTGCAATTCCCCGGCCTTGGGCTGAGCTTCGAGGTGGACCGCATCGCGTTTTCCATCGGCGGGCTGAATATCTACTGGTACGGCGTGTGCATCGCGGTGGGCCTGTGCCTGGCGCTGGTGTTCGCTTTCCGCCACGCGGTGGAGTTCGGCATCGACTCGGACGCGATGGTGGACGTCATCATGATCGGTGTGGTCATGGGTATCGTCTGCGCCCGCGCCTACTATGTTCTGATGGCTCCCTTCCAGTATGAGAGCTTCTGGGAGATCATCTCCATCCGGGACGGCGGTCTGGCGATCTATGGCGGCATCATCGGCGGCTTTGTGTTCGGCGGTCTGGCCTGCAAGTGGCGCAAGGTGCCGGTGCTGCCCATGTTCGATCTGGCGGCAATGGGCTTCCTCATCGGACAGGGCTGCGGCCGCTGGGGCAACTTCTTCAATCAGGAGGCCTTTGGCTGCAACACCACGCTGCCCTGGGGCATGTACAGCCAGGCGACCCATGATTACCTTGCCTATGGCGCTGTGACCGCCCCCGCCGGTACCACCATCGACCCCAGCCTGCCGGTCCATCCCACCTTTCTGTATGAGAGCATCTGGTGCTTCGTGGGCCTGCTGCTGCTGTTCCTCTATATGAAAAAACGCCGTTTCAACGGCGATATCATGGTGCGGTATCTTATCTGGTATGGCGCGGGCCGCTTTTTCATCGAGGGGCTGCGCACCGACAGCCTGATGCTGGTGCCCGGGCTTCGGGTCTCCCAGTTTGTGGCGCTGGTGGCCGTGGTGGCCGGCATCGCCATCGAGATCTATGCCATCCGCAAATACCGCGGAACGCCGCTCATGGTGCCGCTGGCGCTGGACGCGGAAAACCGTGCCCGCATGAAAAAACTGGACGGCCCCGCTGCCTTTGCGGGCGAGAGCACCGAGCTGCCTGCCAGCGCGCCGCGCGCCGCGTTCGTGGAGCGTACCGCGGCTTATAATGCCGCCGTCAAACAGCAGCTGGACACGCTGGAGGTAGAAAAAAATACGCCGCAGACGTGATTTTCCTCTTGCAAACCGCCCGCTTTTCTGCTATACTATTCTAGCCGCATGGTGTGGGCGCCTGAAACGGCCCGGTGGCGGGCCTGCCTTTACGACCAGCGAGTACAACGAAAAGGAATGAACAAAATGTACGCAATCATTGTTACCGGCGGTAAGCAGTACCGCGTGGAGCAGGGCGACATCGTCTACATCGAAAAGCTGGACGTTGAGGCCGACTCCGAAGTGAAGTTTGATCAGGTTCTCGCTGTCGGCGAGGAGGGTTCGGTCAAGGTCGGCGCTCCCGTTGTGGAGGGCGCTTCCGTCACTGCCAAGGTCATCAAGAATGGCAAGGGCAAGAAGCTGAACATCATCACCTATCGCGCAAAGAAGCACAGTGCTCGCCGCATGGGCCATCGTCAGCCCTATACCAAGGTTGAGATCACTGCGATCAACGGCTAAGGAGGAACAATACAATGGCACATAAAAAGGGCGTAGGCAGCACCAAGAACGGCCGTGATTCCGCGGCACAGCGTCTGGGCACCAAGCGTGCAGACGGTCAGTTCGTTCTGGCCGGCAACATCCTGGTCCGTCAGCGCGGCACCCACATCCATCCGGGTGAGAACGTCGGCATCGGCAGCGATGACACCCTGTTCGCTCTGGTGGACGGCACCGTTCGTTTCGAGCGCGTGGGCAAGAACGGCAAGAAGTGCAGCGTCAAGCAGTAACTTCATCTTAAAACTGCGAACCAAAGAGCCGGACCCGTTGTGGCCCGGCTCTTTTTTGGCGGGGGAACAGAGGGGCTGAGGGAGTAACTGCCACGGAACTCCTTCCGTCATCCGTGAAGGAGACTTCGCCCTCTCAGTCACGGCTGCGCCGTGCCAGCTCCCCCAAAGGGGGAGCCAAGAGGCGCTCTACTGCAACGCGGGCGCAGCCCCCGCGCGCGGGAGCGCGCAAAAGGTTGCCGACTTACTACCGGCTACTGCAAAACCCTCTGCAAAACGCGTATGCGTTTTGCGATTGAAAAGCTTTTTCGGTTCCTTTTTCTCGAAAAAGGAACAAAAACGTATCCTCACACAAACAGGAGGGCCTGTATGGCAGCACAAACCAACTTTATTGATATCGCCACCATCTGGCTCCACGCGGGCAAAGGCGGCGACGGCGCGGTGAGTTTCCACCGGGAGAAGTTCGTAGCCGCGGGCGGCCCGGACGGCGGCGACGGCGGCAAGGGCGGCGACATTATTTTCGTCGTGGACGACCACCTCACCACGCTGATGGATTTCCGCTATAAGCGCAAGTATACCGCCGCCGAGGGCGGCAAGGGCGGCGCGAAGCAGTGCCACGGCGCGAACGCCGAGAACCTCATCATCAAGGTCCCGCTGGGCACGGTCATCAAGGACGCCGCCAGCGGCCTTGTCATCGCCGACCTGTCCGACCACACGCCGGTCACGGTCGCGAAAGGCGGCCGCGGCGGCTACGGCAACGCGCATTTCGCCACGCCGACCCGCCAGATCCCCAAGTTCGCCAAGCCCGGTATGCCCGGCGAGGACATCCAGGTCACGCTGGAACTGAAGCTCATCGCAGATGTTGGCCTGATCGGCTTCCCCAACGTGGGCAAGTCCACCCTGATCTCCACCATCAGCGCCGCACGGCCCAAGATCGCCAACTACCACTTCACGACGCTGGTCCCCACGCTGGGCGTGGTGTCGGTAGGGGAAGGGGCCAGCTTCGTCTGCGCCGACATCCCCGGTCTGATCGAGGGCGCCAGCGAGGGCGTGGGCCTCGGCCACGACTTCCTGCGCCATGTGGAGCGCTGTCGGCTGCTGCTCCATGTGGTGGACGTTTCCGGCAGCGAATGCCGCGAGCCGACCGAGGACTTTGAAAAGATCAACGAGGAACTGGCCCGTTTCAGCCCCGAGCTGGCCCAGCGTCCCCAGATCGTGGTGGGCAATAAGTGCGACCTGGCCACGCCGGAGCAGATCGAAGCCTTCCGCGCCTACGTTGAGGCAAAGGGCCTGACCTTCGTGCCCATCTCCGCGGCCACGATGCAGGGAGTCAAGGCGCTGCCCGGCCTCGTGTTCGAGCGCCTCAAGGATCTGCCCGCTATCCCGGTGTTCCAGCCTGAATACAGGAAGCCCGAGCAGAAGGCAGGCGGCCGCGAGTTCACCATCCAGCGCATGGAGGCACATGTCTGGTCGGTGGACGCTCCGTGGCTGGAGCGCATCCTTGCGGGCAGCAATGTGGACGACTACGAGAGCCTGCAATACTTCCAGCGCCAGCTTGGCGAGAGCGGCCTGCTGGACGCGCTGGTCGCCAAAGGCGTGCAGGAGAACGACACCATCCTGATCGGCGAGTATCAGTTCGACTATATCTTCTGATGAGGAGGCTGTGCGCATGACCGAGCAGGACAAGATCGACCCGCGGGAGCTCAGCCCGCTGGCATTGGCCTTTGTGGGGGACAGCGTGCTGGAACTGCTGGTGCGTCAGCGCCTTGTGGAGCACCACCGCCTTTCTGCTGGACGGCTCAACGCCGAAAAGGTCAAGTACGTCTCCGCGCGGGCGCAGTTCCGCGAAGAACAGCTCCTGGAACCGCTGTTCACCGAGGAGGAACTTTCCATCTTCAAGCGGGGACGCAACGCCAGCAAGGCTTCGGTGGCCAAGCATGCCTCCCCTGAGGAATACCGCGCCTCCACCGGCTTCGAGTGCCTGCTGGGCTGGCTCTACCTGCAGGGCAGGCTGGACCGTGTCCGGGAGCTGTTCGAGACGCTGTGGAGTTCCTTTGACCCGAACGCGGCGGAATAAAAACGCGAAAGCCCGCTGCTTTCCGCACGGGAGATACCGTGCAGCGGAAAGCGGCGGGCTTTCTTTCGGGGTTCACCTCATGTGCGCGTCAGGGTCGGTCCTTCCCGGCGCGTCAGAGCGTCAGCGGCAGTTGCGGGAGTTGCTGCTGCTGTTCTTGCCGCCCTCGTCGTCAGCGCCCTTGGTGTACTGGTTGGGGTGCTTGTGCTCGTTGGAGGCGGTGCTGTTGCTCGAACGGTTGGAAGACTGGTTCTGGTTGCTGTTCGAGGACTGGTTGCAGTTCTTGCTGTTACGGTTTTCCATAGCGGATCGGCTCCTTTCGTTTTGCCGTGAGGGAGGTTTTGCCCTCACAGGGGATAGTTTGGCCGCCCGGCGCGGCAATATACATGGGAGGAATGGGAATGCTGCCCGAATCTTTTGAAACACGGGAGCGCGCACTGCTGGGGGAGCGGTTCGAGGCGCTCTATACAGCCCCCGCATCGGAGGCGGCCCGCGGTGTGACGGTCTCGGCTCTGCGCACCGCGCCCGGGGAGTTTGCGAAAAAAGCGGACTTTCCGCTGGAGCCGTCGCCCTTCTGCCCGGCGGGCTTTGTCGTTCCGCAGGAGGGGTTCCGGCCCGGACGGCATCCCTATTATCACGCGGGCGTGTTCTATTCGCAGGAGCCTTCGGCCAGCTCGGCCGCGCCTCTGCTGGGCGTCCGGCCCGGGATGCGGGTGCTGGACCTGTGCGCCGCTCCCGGCGGCAAAAGCAGCCAGCTGGCGGCCGCACTGGATGGCCGCGGACTGCTGGTCAGCAACGAATATGTTGCCGCCCGCGCAGACATCCTGAAAAGCAATCTGGAACGCATGGGCGTGTCCAACGCCGTTGTGCTCAACGAAACGCCTGCCCGCATCGCCGAGGCGCTGCCGGAGTTTTTCGATCGGGTCCTGGTAGACGCGCCCTGCTCCGGCGAGGGGATGTTCCGCAAGGAGCCTGCCGCGCTGGCGCAGCATTCCGAAGCACTGGTGCGCCAGTGTGCCGCGCTGGGCGCGGAGATACTGGACTGTGCGGCGGCAGCGCTGGCCCCCGGCGGGCAGATGGTCTATTCCACCTGCACCTTTGCGCCGGAGGAAGATGAAGCGCAAGTTGCGGCCTTTCTGGGGAGGCACCCGGAATTTGCCCTTGCGGATGCGCTGGGCAATGTGGACTATACCTTTGGCAGCCCGGGCGAGGCAAACCGGACCGGCGGCCTGCCGCTGGATGTGAGCAAGGTGCGGCGCATCTGGCCGTGTCAGGGCGGTGAAGGTCATTTTATGGCCCGGCTGGTCAAGGCGGGCACGCCGCGTCTCCTGCCGGAGCCGGGGGAACTGACGCCCGAGGAACGGCTCTGG
>JBJERT010000279.1:0-3552 GCA_051882435.1 Faecalibacterium sp. | reverse complement strand
CTTTTACAAGACCGCCGTCGCCCGCCGGGTGACGTGGCAGGAGACATTGACCGCCGCGGGCAGGCCCGCCACGTGCGTGGGCATCTGTTCGATGGCCAGACCCAGACAGGTCGTGCGCCCGCCGAAGCCCTGCGGCCCGATACCCAGACCGTTGACCGCCTCCAGCAGCTCGCGCTCCAGCGCCGCATAATAGGGGTCCGGGTTGGGGACATCCAGCGGGCGGAGCAGGGCCTTTTTGGCCAGATACGCCACCTTGTCGAAGCTGCCGCCCACGCCGATGCCCAGCACGATGGGCGGGCAGGGGTTGGACCCAGCCAGCCGCACGGTATCCAGCACGAACTGCTTGAAGCCCTCCACGCCGTCGGCGGGCTTGAGCATCTGAATGCGGCTCATGTTCTCGCTGCCGAATCCCTTGGGCGCTACTGTGATAGTGCATCCCTCGCCGTCCACCAGATGCACCGTGATGGCCGCAGGGGTGTTGTCGCCGGTGTTGCCGCGGCGCAGCGGGTCGGCCACGATGCTCTTGCGCAGATATCCGTCGGTGTATCCCCGGCGCACGCCCTCGTGGATGGCCTCCTCAAAGCTGCCCTCGATATGCACCCCGGTCCCCAGCTCCACGAACACGCAGGCCATGCCGGTGTCCTGACAGATGGGCAGGTCGGCCTCCTTCGCGGCCGAAAGGTTCGACCACAGCAGGTCCAGCGTATTTTTCGCCAGCGGCCACGGCTCGACGGCCCGGGCCTGCTCCAGCGCGGCTTCCACATCCCGCGGCAGGCGGGTGTTGGCTTCGATGCACAGGCGGGCGACCGTGTCGGTGATCTGCTGTGCGGAAATGGTCCTCATGGTTCCATCCCCCTTTCCGGCTCACAGGCGCGCCACGCCGGTCTCCCGGGCAGCCTTCGCCACAGCGGCGGCGACGCTCTCGGCCACACGCGGGTCGAAGGCACCGGGGATGATATACTCGTCATTGCGCTCCTCGTCAGTGATGAGGTCGGCAATGGCATAGGCCGCGGCCAGCTTCATCTGGTCGTTGATGTCCCGGGCGCGCACGCTCAGCGCCCCTTTGAACAGTCCCGGGAAGCACAGCACATTGTTCACCTGATTGGGGAAGTCGCTGCGGCCGGTGGCCATGACCCGCACACCGCCCGCTTTGGCCTCCTCGGGCATGATCTCGGGGGTGGGGTTCGCCATGGCGAACACAATGGCGTCTTTGGCCATGGTGCGGCACAGCTCGGTGGTCAGGCAGCCCGGACGGGATACGCCGATGAACACATCCGCGCCCTCCAGCGCCTCCTTCAGACCGCCCTTGATCTGGCGGGGATTGGTCACCTCACCCAGCCAGTTCTTGTGCGCCTCGGCGCTGTTGCAGCCCTTGTAAAGGGTGCCGAACTGGTCCACGGCTACGATATCGGTCGCGCCTGCGGTCATCAGCATCTTGATGATGGCGGTGCCCGCCGCGCCGGGGCCGTTCAGGACGATGTGGACGTCCTCCATCTTTTTGCCCACGACGCGCAGCGCGTTGATGAGCGCCGCTGTCACAACGATGGCCGTACCGTGCTGGTCGTCGTGGAATACCGGGATATCCAGCTCCCGCTCCAGCGTCTGCTCGATCTCGAAGCACTCGGGGCTTTTGATATCCTCCAGATTGATGCCGCCAAAGGTGGGGGCGATGGCCTTGCAGGCCGCAATGACGCTGGCCTCGTCCGGGGCGTCGATGCAGATGGGGAAGGCATCCACCCCGCCGAACTCCTTGAACAGCACGGCTTTGCCCTCCATGACCGGCAGGCCCGCCGCCGGGCCGATATCGCCCAGGCCCAGCACCGCCGTGCCGTTGGAGACGACCGCCACCATGTTGCCCTTAAAGGTATATTTGTACACGTCCTCCGGGTCCGCCGCGATCTTGCGGCAGGGTTCGGCCACGCCGGGGGTGTAGGCGGTGGACAGGTCATCCCGGCTTTTGACCTCTACCTTGCTGACGATGCCCACCTTGCCCTTGTGGGTCTCGTGCATCTCGAGAGCGGCTTTGTTGTAATCCATTTGTATTTCCTCCTCTATCGGTGTGCCCGGGCTGACCCGGGCCGGATGTCATATATGGTCTTATTGTAGCAGATGCGGCGGGGCATTTCCACCGGTTTTGCACGCTTTCCCGCGCCGCGGGGCAGAAAAGTCGGACAAGGCCCCCTTTTGTTCTGTGGAAATTTTGCAAAAATCTTTTCTTTTTCACAATTTCCGATTATAATAGGAGAAATCTGTCCGAATCCAACTCCCGGCCTTTCCGCGCCGGGGCTTCGCTGCGCTGGCTGCGCGGCGGAGAAAAACCAACGGAGGTATTTTTCTTGAAACAGCTTTCCCGATTTTTGGCCCTGCTGTGCGCCGGTGCTCTGGCGCTCTCTCTGGCGGGGTGCAGCTTTTTTAAGGGCGGCTCTGACGCATCCTCCGCGGCCTCGTCCGCGGCGTCCGCCGTCTCGGTCTACGGCGAGGCCGCCAGCTTCGACTACGAAAACTTTTCTTACAGCAGCGGTCTGGATGAGAACGGCTTCTGGTCCGGCGTCCGTGCGCTGGATTATGTGACGCTGCCGGAGGATTTTGCCGCGCTGCATATCGCCCGCGCAGAGGTAGAGCCGACCAGCGAGGAGGTCCAGAACGAGATCGACGGCCTGCTGAGCCAGAACGCCGTGGACACTCAGGTGACCAACCGCGCCGCCGCAGACGGAGACACCGTGAACATCGACTACGTCGGCACCGTGAACGGCGTGGCCTTTACGGGCGGCACCGCCAGCGGCTATGACCTGGCGCTGGGCAGCGGCATGTTTATTGATGGATTTGAGGAACAGATCATAGGGCATTCGCCCGGCGAGACCTTTGATATCAAGGTCACGTTCCCCGAAGATTATGGCGACTCTACCGACGCGGACGGCAACACCATCACCCTCAGCGGTGCGGAGGCGGTGTTCACCATCACGCTCAACTATATCAGCGAGACGATCCTGCCCGAGCTGACCGACGCCTGGGTAGAGAACAGCTATGGCGAAAGTGATGATCTGCATTCGGTGGAGCAGCTCCGCGCATTCCTGACCCGGATGCTCTATGAGTCCAACCTGAACAGCGCGGTGTTCAGCGCTTTGATGGAGACATCCTCTTTCAAGGAGCTGCCCAAATCGGTCACGGATTACCAGATCAACCAGTGCCTGAATTATTATTATACCATGGCCAGCTACTACGGCATGGAGCTGGACAGCTTCGTCCAGACGCTGATGGGCTACGAGAACACCGACGCGCTGCTGGCCAGCATGGACAGCAGCATCGAGCAGTACAGCCGCGAGGCACTGCTGTATCAGGCTGTGGCCGAGGCGCTTTCCCTTGCGCCGACGCAGGAGCAGATCGACCGCTACTCCGCTTATTTTGAGACCTACGGCGAAAACTACTGCCGCATGGTCTCCCTGATGGACGTCGTCACCGAAACTCTGGCCGAGGGCGCTGTGGTGTCCTGAGGACGAGGGGGAACGGTTTTTTGTTCCTTTTTCGAGAAAAAGGAACCGAAAAAGCTTTTCA
>JBJERT010000278.1:0-17087 GCA_051882435.1 Faecalibacterium sp. | reverse complement strand
AAGGGGCTGACGCGCACCAGACGGTGGACGCCGTTCTCACTCTTGAGCAGACCGTAAGCGTTGGCGCCCTTGACCATCATGGAGGCACTCTTGAGGCCAGCCTCATCGCCATCCAGATAATCCAGCACCTCCACCGTCATGCCATGGGCCTGTGCCCACTTATTATACATACGATAAAGCATCTCAGCCCAGTCCTGTGCCTCGGTGCCGCCGGTGCCGGCGTGGAAGGTCAGGATGGCGTTGCTGTGGTCGTATTCGCCGTTGAGCATGGTCATGAGCTGAAGCTCCTCCACCGCCTTGCCCACGGCACCTACGGCTTCCTCGCCCTCCGGCACAAGAGCGGGGTCATATTCCTCTTCCAGCATCACGAGCATCGTCTCGGCGTCGTCATACAGGCTCTGCAGCTTCTCATATCGGCCCAGCTTGCCCTTCAGGTCGCCCACTTCATCGAACACCTTTTTGCTCAGTTCGGCATCATCGTAAAAGCCGGGGCGGGACATCGTGTGCTCCAGCTCCATCACGCGCTTGCGGCTGGCGTCGATGGCGAGCGCCTCCTCCAGATCCTTCACCGCACGGCCATAATCGGCAAGCTGCACTTTCAGTTCATCAATGGTAATCATAGGTCTTTCTCGTTCGTCCTCTCGTCTCAGCGTATCTCCCGCCCCGGGGAACCAGAGACCCAAAAAGCGGGGCGCGGGATTTTTTCAGCTCCGGGTCTTGAAATATTTACAGATACTTCATTAGTATACCGTTGATCTGTGGTAAAGTAAAGAGGAAAAAATGCTGTTTTACTGGAATTTTGAAGATTATTCCCTTTTCTTTTCTCTGCCGGGGGAGTATAATACCGGTAAGTACCGATGAATCAGGAGGACCTGTATGCCAAAATATTATGGCTGCCCGTGCGAGGGCTGCGGCACGCCGCTGACCCTGCGGGACGATATCGTTGTCTGCCCCGACTGCGGCGCGCCCTATCACCGCGCCTGCTACGAAAAGCTAGGCCGCTGTGCCCACAGCGCATCCCATGCGGGCGGATATGAATGGAAGTTCCCTTATCAGGAATCCGAGCTGCGCACCTGTCCCGCATGTGGCGAGCGGACCCTGCGCAGCGAGGAGCGCTGCCGCTGCTGCGGCGCACAGCTCCCGCCCGAGGGAGAGGCTCAGCCCAACGACCGCGCCGCGGCCCAGGCGGAGCAGGGTGGAACATTTGATTATGCCAATCTGTACCGTCAGGGCGGCCCGGAGGCAGCGGTGCGGCAGACCATCGAGGCGGCTTTCGGCGCCGACCAGACACTGGACGGCATCCCCTGTCAGGATTGGACGGATTATATCGGCCCCTCTGCCCCCGCGTATATGGCCGAATACTGCCGGATGCAGCTCCAGAACAACAAGATCTCCATGAGCTTTTCAGCACTGCTGTTCGGCCCGTTCTATTTCTTTTACCGCAAAGCGTGGAAGCCCGCTTTTGCGTTTCTGGCGGCAGAGCTGCTGCTGGGGCTGCCTACCTTTATCAGCATGCTGCAGATCTCGGGCAGCGCTCTGGCCCCGGCGCTGAGCGATTCGGCTCTGGTCCTGCTGGCCCGGGTGTGCTCTGTGCTGAGCTTTGTACTGATGATCCTGCGGGGCATGTTCGGCAAATGGCTCTATCGCCGCAGCGCCGCGGCGAACATCCGGCGCATCCGCAAAGAGTTCCCCGACTCTGCCAAGCGCCGCGTCGTGCTGGCAGCGCAGGGCGGCGTGAGCTGGGTGGCCGTCGTCGGCGCGGTGGCGCTGCTGATGCTGCTGGGCGGCGCCCTGTCCCTGCTGATGGGGCCCAACCTTGACGCTCTGGTCAGCGCGGTATATGGCTGATCCGCAGCTCTCTGCTGTCGAAATCCTGCGCTGGCTGTTCAGCGCGACACCCGCCGTATAAAATCGTGAAAAACAGGAGAAGTCACATCATGAAAAAAGTCACCAAGGCTGTCATCCCCGCTGCGGGTCTGGGCACACGCGTACTGCCCGCCACCAAAGCCATGCCCAAGGGCATGCTGCCCATCGTGGACAAACCTGCCATCCAGTATCTGGTCGAAGAAGCGGTGCGCTCCGGCATCACGGACATCCTTATTATTCTGGGACGCAATCAGAGTATCATCGAGGATCATTTTGACCGCACCCCCGAGCTGGAGGAAAAGCTGGCCGCGCCCGGCAAGGAAGCGATGCTGGCCGAGTGCCTGGGCATCGCCAACATGGCCAATATCTACTTTGTGCGCCAGAAGCAGACCCTCGGTCTGGGTCACGCGGTGAGTATGGCACAGGCCTTTACCGGCGAGGACCCCTTTGTCGTCATTTATGGCGATGACGTGATCGTAGGCCAGGACCCCGTCTGCGCCCAGCTCATCCGGGCCTATGAGGAATTCGGCCGCCCGGCTGCGGGTGTAGCGGCAGTTCCCTGGGAAGATGTGAGCCGCTATTGCAGCCTCAAGACCACTCTGCTGCATGACAATTATTTCTTTGTGGATGACATGATCGAAAAGCCCAAAAAGGGGCAGGAGTTCAGCAACTACTCCATTCTGGGCCGTGTACTGCTGACCCCGGAGATCTATGAGATCCTCGCCCACACCACCCCCGGCGCAGGCGGCGAGATCCAGCTCACCGACGCCATGGCAGAGTTCGCCCGCACCCGCGGCGGCATGACTGCCGTTGAGTTCACGGGAAAACATTATGACATGGGAAACAAGCTCTGCGTCGTAGAGGCTCAGGTCGAAATGGCACTCCAGCATCCTGAGATCGGCGAGGGCTTCCGCGCCTACCTCAAGGAGTTCTGCAAAACACTGTGATCTACATTTCCCTCGGCTTGTGATCCTGGCAGGCCGGGGGAATTTTTTCGTTTTTTCACAGAATCGCTTGACAATCCGGGACAGGCTTGCTATAATAAATTGCTGTCTGAACACAGGATGTTCAGGCAGCCGCCCGGACGCAGAACGCTGCGCCCAGGTACCCTTGGCCCCCATCCATGGGGCCCTTAAGTCCAAAAGGAGGTGCTACAAAAATGGCAAAGTACGAAACCATGCTGATTACCAGCGCCGATCTCGATGAGGAGGCTACCGCCGCTCTGGTGGGCAAGTTCAAGACCCTGATCGAGAAGCACGGCACGATCGATTCCATCGACGAGTGGGGCAAGCGCCGTCTGGCCTACCCCATCGACGACAAGGAGGAAGGCGTTTACACTGTGATCAACTTCACCAGCGAGCCGAGCTTCCCTGCTGAGCTGGACCGCGTGTACAAGATCACCGAGGGCGTCATGCGCAGCCTGATCGTTGCCCACGAAGAGTAAGCTTTTCGTGACGAAAAAGGAGTCCGTTTTATGTTGAATGTTGTTGCCATCATGGGTCGTCTCGTGGCAGACCCGGAGCTTCGCACCACCCCCAGCGGAGTCAACGTTGTGAGCTTTCGCATCGCATGCGACCGCAATTATGCCCGCCCCGGGGAGCAGCGTCAGGCCGATTTTATCGATATCGTCGCATGGCGCCAGACCGCTGAGTTTGTTTCCAAGTATTTCCAGAAGGGCAGTCTGATCGCCATTGAAGGCAGCATCCAGACCCGCCAGTATCAGGACAAGAACGGCAACAACCGCACTGCTGTCGAGGTCGTGGCCAACAACGTCAGCTTTGCGGGCCCCAAGAATTCGAACAGCAACGCAGGCAGCGGCGCATATCAGAACAATGCGCCCGCCTACCAGAACCAGGCCCCTGTCCGCCCTGCCGCTGTGGAGGCAGCCCCGAGCTACTCTTCCGGCAATGCAGACGACTTCGCTGTGATCGATGACAGCGACGACCTGCCGTTCTGACTTCCGCTGCGGTCTGCCGCAACAAAAAATCCAACAGGAGGTAATAAGCAATGGCTTTTGAAAAGACTGAAGGCTCTCGCCCCGCGCGCCCCATCCGCCGCGGCCGCAAGAAGGTTTGCAGCTTCTGTGTCGATCGTATCGATACTATTGATTACAAGGACGTTCCCCGTCTGCGCAAGTATGTCTCTGAGCGCGCGAAGATCATTCCCCGCCGTGTGACCGGTACCTGCGCTTACCATCAGCGTGCCCTGACCATCGCCATCAAGCGTGCACGTCATGTTGCCCTGATGCCCTACGTCAGCGACTAAGCTGAACGTGACCAACCCATCAAAATAATCAGCAATCAGCATCCCCAGCCCCGTTGACGACACAGCGGGGCTGGGCTTTTTTATGTTCTCCAGCAGCGAAGGAAGTATCTTTTTTGTCCGCTTTCCGCCCGGTTTCCCCCGAAATCCGTGCAATTTGCTTGATTTTTTTGGTACAATGATGTATAATTTATAGTACAATACAATCGATTGAGGAGGACATTCCAATGAATCGTTTACAAGATAAGGTCGCAATCGTCACTGGATCTACCAGCGGCATCGGTATCGGTATCGCCAAGCTCTATGCTTCTGAGGGCGCCAAGGTCGTGGTCTGCGGCCGCCGCAAGGAGAAGGGCCAGGCCGTCGTAGATGAGATCACCGCCGCAGGCGGCACCGCCATGTATCACTTCATGGACATCACCGATCTGTCCAGCATCGACGCGCTGCTGGCTGACACCGAGGCCACCTATGGCAAGATCGATATCCTGGTCAACAACGCTGCCAACGTCGCCCTGAAGGACGGCCGTGTGGACGAACTGACCGTGGAGATGTGGGATGCGATCTTCCAGAGCGATCTGCGCGGCACCTTCTATATCACCAAGGCAGTCATCCCCTATCTGAAGAAGATCGGCGGCGGCTCCATCATCAACATCGGCTCCATGGCCTCCACCAACGGCGACATCAGCTCCACTGCTTATGCCTGCGCCAAGGCCGGCGTCGATATGCTGACCAAGATGGTCGCCACCCAGTACGGCAAGCTCGGCATCCGCTGCAACTGTGTGCGTCCGGGCCTGATCGTCACCCCGCAGAACGATGCACACGTTCCGCAGGCTCTGAAGGACATCTTCCTGTCCAACATCATGGTGGATCGCTACGGCTGCCCCGAGGACATCGGCTATATGTGCCTCTACCTCGGCGCTGACGAGAGCAAGTACTTCACCGGTCAGGTCGTCACTGTGGACGGCGGTCTGAACTCTCATGTTCCCACCGTTGCTCAGTTCCGCGCAATGGGCAGCCGCACCTGGTAAGCCTGTTTTGCTGCTTCCCTGAATCACACTCTGCCGGGGCCCGCACATTTCTATGCGGGTCCCGGTTTTTTGCGCCGTTTTCTCCGGCGGAAGCGTTTTGAGGGCGAAATCTCCATTCTGCCGCGCGGTACGTCCATGTGCCCGTGTGAGCGGTTTCTTTGTGGGATTTGTCAATGCTTTTTCCGATTCGGAATTATTTTTATTTTAATTGCAAAATTCTTCCCCCTGCCTTTTGTTCCTTTCTTTTTCCAACTTTTCATCCAAATGCAACAATAACACATGGTCTTTTCCGATTGGATTCTTTATTATAAAGACAAGAAGAAAGCGGCTCGTGTCCCCGGGCCGCGCCGCATCTGCTGTATCCACAAAAGGAGGAGCTTGTTATGATGAGACCCGTTTCGCTTTGGAAAGAAGAGCTTGCCGCGGGCGTCCATGCCGCACGGCTGGCCGCATTGTACTGCTGCGCTGAGGCTGATACGCCTGCACAGGCTGCGCGCTATGCGGCTGTGCTGGATGGACTGGAAAACACCTTTGGCCCCCACGCGCAGGCCGGTCTGTACAGTGCGCCCGGCCGCACCGAGATCGGCGGCAACCACACCGACCACCAGCGCGGCCGCGTTCTGGCGGGCAGCGTGAACATTGACATGATCGCCGCCGCCGCTCCCAACGAGCTGGGCCAGCTCCGTGTGCAGAGCGAAGGCTACGACCTCTGCGTCATCGATCTGGCAGACCTCGCCGCACGCAAGGAGGAAGAGAACACCAGCGCATCCCTGCTGCGCGGCGAGTGCGCGGCTTTTGCTCAGCGCGGTGCCGTGCTCTCCGGCTTAGATGTCTACATCTCCTCGAATGTGCCCAAGGGCAGCGGTGTGTCGTCCTCGGCGGCTTTTGAGGTGCTGATCGGCGTCATCCTCAACGACTGCTTTATGACCGACAAGGTCTCCCCTGTCGCCATTGCCCAGATCGGTCAGTGGGCGGAGAATGTCTACTTCGGCAAGCCCTGCGGCCTGATGGATCAGATGGCCTCCAGCGTGGGCAACATCATTACCATCGACTTTGCCGACGCCTCTGAGCCCGTTGTCGAGCCTGTGGCGGTGGATTTCTCCAAGGCCGGACTTGCGCTGTGCATCCTGGATTCGGGCGCTGACCATGCCGATCTGACCGATGAGTATGCCGCGATCCCCGCCGACTGCCGCGCTGTGGCGGCCGTATGCGGCGGCGAAGTGCTGCGTGAAGTTCCTTTTGAGACGTTCGTAGCGAATATCCCTGCCTGCCGTGCCCAGTGCGGAGACCGCGCTGTGCTGCGCGCTTTCCATTTCTACGCCGACAACGACCGTGTCAGCGAGCAGGTCGCCGCGCTGCGCCGGGGCGACTTCGACGCCTTCCTTGCACTGGTGAATGAGTCCGGCCGCAGCAGCTGGGAGTATCTCCAGAACGTGATCCCTGCCGGATACAAGGAGCATCAGGAAGTGGCCGTGACCATTGCCGCGGCAAAGCATCTGCTGGGCGGCCGCGGCGCGGTGCGCGTCCACGGCGGCGGCTTTGCAGGCACTGCGCAGGCCTTTGTCCCGCTGGATATGCTGGATACGTTCAAAGCTGGCATGGAGGCTGTCCTTGGTGAGGGCCGCTGCCATGTTCTGTCCATCCGTCCGGAGGGAGGCGCTGTTCTGTGATCTCTGCTTCTATCCAGCAGCTCATCCATTATGGACTGGATACCGGTCTCATCCTGCCCGATGATGAGATCTACATCCGCAACCAGTTGTTGATGACCTTACAACTCGATGATTTCACGGAGCCGGAGGGAGAGGTCTGCTATACCGATCTGGAGAGCATCCTGACCGCTCTGGTGGACGACGCCGTGGAGCGTGGTGTATGTGAGGACAACTCCACAGCCCGCGACCTGTTTGACACCAAGCTCATGGGCGTGCTGACCCCGCGGCCCAGCATCGTACGGGCCAACTTTGAGGAGCGCTACGAGGAAGAAGGCCCGCAGGCCGCCACAGACTGGTTTTATGGATTCAGTCAGGACACCGATTATATCCGCCGCTACCGCATCAAGAAAGACCTCAAATGGGTCACTTCGACGGACTTTGGCGATCTGGATATCACCATCAATCTTTCCAAGCCGGAAAAGGACCCCAAAGCCATCGCGGCGGCCAAGCTGGCGCCCCAGAGTGCTTACCCCAAGTGCCAGCTCTGCCGCGAAAACGAGGGCTATGCGGGCCGCATGAACCACCCCGCCCGCGAGAACCACCGCATCATCCCGCTGACCATCAACGACAGCGCCTGGTGCTTCCAGTACAGTCCGTATGTTTATTACAATGAGCATTGCATCGTATTCAACAGCGAGCATACGCCCATGAAGATCGAGCGCGCCACCTTCCGCAAACTTCTGGATTTCGTGGCACTGTTCCCCCACTATTTTGTGGGCAGCAACGCCGACCTGCCCATCGTAGGCGGCAGCATCCTGAGCCATGATCATTTCCAGGGCGGCCACTACGAGTTCGCCATGGCCAAGGCGCCCATTGAAAAGGCATGGAGCTTCTCCGGTTTTGAGGATGTGGAGGCCGGTATCGTTCACTGGCCGATGAGCTGCATCCGCCTGACCTGCGCAGACAGCGACCGCCTCGTCGAGCTGGCTGACCATATCCTGACCGCATGGCGCAGTTATACCGATGAAAGCTGCTTCATTTTTGCGGAAACGGACGGCGAGCCGCACAACACCATTACGCCCATCGCCCGTATGCGGGAGGGCAGGTTCCAACTGGACCTCGTGCTGCGCAACAATATCACGACCCCGGAGCATCCGCTGGGCGTCTATCACCCCCACGCCAAGCTCCACCATATCAAAAAGGAGAACATCGGTCTCATTGAGGTCATGGGCCTTGCTGTGCTGCCCAGCCGACTCAAGGCAGAGATGGCAGAGCTGGAGGACATGCTTACCGCCCGCGTCCCCGTCGCTGAGTATCCCGAGGAACTGCAAAAGCATGCCGAGTGGGCACAGGAACTCCTTGCCCGTCACCCGGAGCTGGACGCGGACAATGTACATGCGATCTTGCAGGACGAGATCGGCCATGTATTTGCCGAGGTCCTGACCGATGCCGGCGTTTACAAGCTGGATGAGGCCGGAAGAGCCGGATTTGAACGCTTCCTGCGGAGTGTCCGGTAACGCAGACGAGGATTTGTTCCTTTTTGAAAAAAGGAACCGAAAAACTTTTGATACGGCCCGCACATCCGTGCGGGCCAAATTTTTGACGGTGGAGAGCGACATCTGGATATACAGTGGACCAAATAAAAGGCCGGATACCGAAACGGGAGCATTCCTTCCCTTTCGGTATCCGGTCTTTTTCCTTATTCCGTCAGCGCGCTGTTATGGCCGCTCAACCAGAACAGCAGTTCAATGGCACTTTTATGTACCGGCAAAAAGGTCCCCGCGTCGATCATGGCGAAGATTTCCTCCTGTGTGGCCCAGCGCGCATCCTGTACCTCCTCCGGCTGGAGCCGCAAATCGCCCAGCGACACATCCCGCTGCAACAGATAGTAATCGTCAAAGCCATCCGGGAACGTCATGGTCAACGCGGGCAAACGTCCCTCCAGTGAAGCGGCAATGCCCATCTCCTCCCAAAGCTCCCGTTCCGCAGCGGCCCGGCTCGTTTCACCGGCCAGCGCGCTGCCGCCCGCGGTCACATCCCACAGGCCGGGCCAGCCATCCTTAAAGCTCTGGCGCTGCTGCAACAGCATCCTTCCCTGCCAGAAAATACAAACATGGACCACCAGATGATACCGCCCCGCCGGACAGGAATCACACCGGCGAATGGTCTGGCCCGTACGCTCCCGGTCCACTGTATAAAGGTCCCACAGCTCGATACGCTCATCCATAGGGATCTTCTCCTTTTATCGGGTCAGTTCTGTGCGTTCCTGCGGCGCAGCAGACTCATGGGCGGCAGCGCAGGCGCGGGGATCGTATAAAGCTCCATCGCATGAGGCGTGCTCTCCACCGGTTCGCCTGCCTCATTTCGGATCCATGCAGGGGTCAGCGGCACCACCGTACCGTCGGGGCAAAGAGCCTCCAGCGTATCGCCCAGGCTCCATTTTCCGCGCTGCTGGCAATGCGCCACGCCGTCAGCCCAGCTCTCCACGGTCCCTACGAACTCCCATTCCCGGATATAGGTGGCGCTGTCGGTCGCCTGCTTCGCGCCCTCCCGGCCAAAGTAGAAGCCCGGAGAATAATGCCGGTGGCTGGTGCGCGTCAGCTCGGCCAGAACCTGAGGCGGAAGCTCAAAGTTTTCGTTGAAGGGGTCCTCCAGATAGGTATCCAGAGCACGGCGATAGGCCGCTGTGACACTGGCCACATAATAGAAGGTTTTGGCGCGGCCTTCGATCTTGAGACTGTCCACACCCGCTTTGCACAGCAGGTCCAGGAAAGGCGCCGTGCAGAGGTCGTTCGCGTTGAGGATATAGCTGCCGTCGGGGCCTTCCCCGACCTCATACAGCGTACCCGGGCGGGTCTCCTCGCTGAGATAATACTTCCACCGGCAGGGCTGGGCGCACTGGCCACGGTTGGCGTCGCGGCCCGTCATGTAGTTGGAGAGCAGGCACCGGCCCGAAACGCTCATGCACATGGCGCCGTGGACGAAAGCCTCCAGTTCCAGCTCCGGCGGGGTCTTGTCCCGGATGACCGCGATGTCCTGCAGGCTCAGCTCCCGCGCCAGGACCACACGTTTTGCGCCCAGCTTGTAGGCCGCAGCCGCTGCGGCATAGTTCGTGATGCCGGTCTGCGTAGAGAGATGCACCTCCACTTCAGGCGCAAGGCGCTTGCAGGCATCCAGCACACCCAGGTCCGCCACGATAAAGGCGTCTACTCCAGCAGAAGCTGCCGCGCGGATGGCCTCCGGCATGCGGTCGGCCTCCTCATTGGTGGGCAGTGTATTCAAAGTCAGGTAGACCTTGCGGCCACGCGCATGAGCAAAGATAACGCCTTCGGTGAGCTGCTCCGGCGTGAAATTGGCCGGAGCAGAGCGCATGCCAAACTCTGGAAGGCCGCAATAGACCGCGTCTGCGCCATAACAGATGGCATAGCGCAGCCGCTCAAGGTCGCCGGCCGGGGAAAGCAGTTCGGGGATCTGATACATGATATCGTTCCTTCTTTATTTGAAATACTGTGCGGCCGTCAGGACGCGGCGCGCAGCTGCTTGTTGACCTTTGCAGCCTTGGCGCAGTTCGCGTTATGCTGCGAGAGGGTACGGGCGTAATAGTAATGGCCCGTGAGATCGGTGACGAAGAAATAGCAGTCTTTCACCGCCTCGTCCGGTCGAGGGTCCAGAGCGGCTTGAATGGCCGCAAGCCCGGGATTAGAGATGGGACCCGCAGGCAGCCCGATACAGGAATAGGTGTCGTAGGCCGCCAGGATCTCCGCCGGGATGCGGTCCCATCCGCCAAAATAGGGCGCGACCCAGTTCCACAGATAGTTGTTATCCGCATCATTCTGGATATAGCTGGACGTATTGCTCTGGAGCATCGGATACGGCGAGCCTTCGGCCAGGCGGTTGCGGAACACCTGCGCCACGTTGGAGTCCTGGTCATTGCCCGCTTCCTCCTGCACGAAGGACGCCAGCGTTATCAGCTCCGGCAGGGTCATCCCCTGCTGTTCCATCTGCTGATACATCGCGTCGGTGATCTGGGCGTCAAAGTGCGCATAGAACGTAGCCACATAATTGTGGACGGTATCTTCTTCCAGAAAGTCATATGTGTCCGGGAAAAGATAGCCTTCACATTTCAGGAATCGTCCCGGCGCGTCGGCGTCATCGGGGATATCCTGCCAGAAGCGGAAGTCACTGAAATCGCCCCCGCAGGCTTCGGCGATAAATTCCTCTGCGGTACACAGTCCTGCATCCTCCATCTTCTGGGCGACCGCAAGCGCAGTGGTGCCTTCGGGGAAGGTCAGCCGGACCGAGGCCGCCTGCGCATACGCCGACAGTGCCGCGATCAATTCATCATAAGATGCGCCCGTCGAGAGCGTGAAGGTGCCATATTGGAGCATCGCGTCTGCCCTCTTCTGTGCAACATACCATCGGAACACATGGGGGTATCGGATGACACCCGCCTCTTTGAGGCGCTTTGCGATCGTGCCCACACTGCTGCCCGGCTCGATGGAAACGCTGACCGGCTCGGAAGAACCGAGGGCAGCGCGGTCCGTGCCCGCGATCTCACGGCGGATACCGCGAAGCGACACCATCACCGCCAATGCCAAAAGCACCAGCAGGATCACAAGTACCCAGAGGATGCCACCGCCTTTGCGGCGCGGTGCGGCGTATTTTTCGTGTCTGCCCATAGGCTCTCCTTTACGTTTTGTTTTTGTTCCTTTGAGAGGGCGAAAAAGCGTTTCTGTGTGCGCTCAGATACGTTCAGCGCTCCAGCATCAGGCGCATATAGCTCTCGCTGACATCAAAGGGCGCTGTGTCAAAGCGGATCATCCCGTACTCCTGCCGGGTGCCTTCGCCCAGAAAGAGCTGCTGAGCCGCGCCCACCGTGATCACCGCCTTTTCCACGATGACTTCCTTTTCCCGTGCGGCCTCCATCAGGATCTCGGCGGCGCGGTCATCGTTAGCCATCAGCTCGACGAAATAAAGGGTGTCCTCCCGACGGAAATAGATGCCGTAGCCCTCCTTGCTGGAGACGATGGTCGCCCCGCGGGAATACAGATCCCCCAGCACCACGGCCATCTGACCGGGCGTGAACTGCACGCAGTCCGGGCAAAAGACCGCCCGCAGCTCGCAGAGCTTTTTCGCGGTCACAGCGTCAAAATCCGCCTGGCTCCACAGATTGCGGCGCACCGGGCGCGTGAGGCACCGCAGCGCGAACCCGCGCACAAATCCTTTTTCCGCCAGCAGAGCTGCCTGCTTCGCATCCACAGGCACGGCTGCCGTAAAGCCGGCGCCCCGCAGCTTTTGCTGCGCGCAAAGGTGATCTACAAGGCCCGCCAGGATCAGGCTCCCCTGACCGCACAGGCCGTAGAGATAGCTGCCCGGACGCCCCCGCAGCGTGACCGGCACCGCCAGTGCGCAGGCAGCCAGCGCGTCGTTTTCCTCCGCGACATAGACGTTCTGCTCCCCGGCAAAATGGTCCAGCACCTTCTCTACAAATTCGGGGCTTTCTCCCCGCTCGCGCTGCCACAGCTCCACGAGCGCCGCCCGGTCAGACGGCTGCATCAAACGGTACATCTTAATTTACCCCCTCTTGACTCAATTTTTCGTCGGCAGAGCATAAAACCGGGTCTGCCTTTCCCGGAAAAAACTGGGATCCCACACCGCAGGCTTCGCTATCCTTCCAGTGCGGCATGCGCCAGACCAAGGACCTCCTGCTGGATCTCCTCGATGCTGCGCATCCGGTCCCCCGCGGTACAGTGGATGGTCTGCCAGCCCAGTCGGGCGGCGCAGTATTCGGCAGCACGGCGGCTTCGGGCAAGATATTCCTGATCTTTTTCGTGGACATCTTTTTTGCTCTCGTCGCCATGGTAACGGGCCGTCATCAGGCGCTGGCTGACGGCAGGGTCCACCTGTAAGTACAGCACACTGTCCGGCGCGGGCAGGCCCAGCAGGTGGAACTCATAGTCGAACAGCCAGTCCAGAAAGCTCTCCCACTGTTCGGGCGGCAGCTTGGAACACTGATGCACGGCATTGGAAGTGGTGTATCGGTCCGCGATCAGGATGCCGCCCCGCTCATAGAACGCGCCCCAATCCGTCTTGAAGCTGGCAAAACGATCCACCGCAAAAAAGCTGGATGCGGCATAAGCGTTCACGTCGTCGGGACGGCTGCCGAAGCGGCCGGAAAGATACATCCGTACCAGAGCGCTGGAATCGCTGCCGTAGTCCGGGAAGGTGATCCCCCGTACTGCGCGGCCCTCAGCGGCCAGCGCGGCGGCCAGCAGCCTGGCCTGCGTCGCTTTCCCGCTGCCGTCCAGTCCTTCCAGCACCAGAAGACGGCCGCGGCTCGGCTTGTCAGTGTTCGGCATGCGCAGCGGCCCCTTTCTTCATGCGGCCATAGGCCAGCCGCACCGCTGCAGATTTGCCGCAGCACATTTTCCCCTCCGGGCACGGCCCGGTCAGACAGGCAGGCCCCGCCTCGGCAAACAGGTGCGGCGCCACCGGGAGCACCAGACGCAGCATCTCCTGTGCCAGCGCCCGGATCTCCCACTGGGCACGCTCGCAGCAGCGCAGGCGGAAAAAGGCGTTCAGCTCCCGGGCATTCATGGTCACGACCATCTTGGTCTCGCAGGCATTGGGCAGCACGAAGCGCGCGTCCTCGTTGGCCAGCTTTTCCGCTTTGGCCCGGGCCTGTGCCTCGGGCAGGCCCTCCGCCATGAGGCGGACGGTGTGCTCCACCTCCAAAGTATGCGCCAGTTCCAGATAGCGGCGCGCATCCTCCTCCATGCTGGCGAGAAAAGCCGCCTTTGCCGCCGGAACAGCCTCGATCTCGGGCGGTACCACATACCGGAAATCGTCCAGCCGCACATAGCGCTGACTCTGAACGCTGAAGGACGCGATGCGGTGGCGGGTGATCTGGGCCAGCAGGCTGCGGCTGACTCCCTCGATGCCAAAGGTAAAGCTGGCATGCTCAGTGGGGCTGGCATGTCCCAGATCGCTGAGCATCGTCAGGAAGCGGGCCGTCTTTTCCGCGTCAAGACCGTCCAGCAGATCGGTGATATGGGAATCCGAATAGCAGAGCTTGGCTGCCGCGGCCACGACCTTTTCGGGGTCGGGCGTGTGGGCGATGAGACGAACTGTCATCATGGGCGATCATTCCTCCGTGGAAATTTTGGTCAGCGGTGCAAAATTGGCCATGGTCTTTTTCACACCGACCTTCTCAAACTGGATCTCTACGATAAAGTCCCCGGCCGCACGGGTCACACGCAGCACCTTGCCGCGGCCGAATACTTTGTGTTCAACGATATCCCCCGGCTCATAGTGCTTCGGGCCGGATGCGGCGGGACGGGAGGGTACCGCTCCAAAGCTGACCGGCTTTGCAGACGCCTTGGGCGCAGCGGAGCGGCCATAGCCGCCGCCGTAGCTCCCGCTCCCCTGTCCCCCGGACGGGCGGGCGGCAGAGCCGCCGCCATAACTGCTGCCAGAGCCGAACCGGCTGCCGCTGGGCACGCCAGACGCGGCACGCCCCTCCTCCGCGTTATATCCGTGGTCCAGATAGCTGCTGCGGCCCCAGCCCGACGGACCGGAATAGCCCGATGCGCCGCCGGGGACGGTATCGGTCCCGCCGCCCCAGCCCTTGCTGCGCCGGTCGCGGGCCTCCAGGATCGGGCTGCGCGTTTCCTCGATGTACTCCGGTTCGATCTCGTCCAGAAAACGGCTCGCTTCATTGTAGCGAGTCTGCCCATAGAGCAGACGGCTGGCCGCACGGGAAAGATACAGCTCTTTTTTGGCGCGTGTGATGCCGACATAGGCCAGACGCCGTTCTTCTTCCAGGTCGGCGGGAGAATATTTGCTCATTTCGCTGGGGAATACCCCCTCCTCCATGCCAATGAGGAACACATAGGGGAACTCCAGACCCTTGGCAGAGTGGATGGTCATGAGAACGACCTGATCCGCGTCTGCATTGTAGCTGTCGATATCGCTGATGAGGGCGATATCCTCCAGATATCCCTCCAGAGTGGCCTCCTCGCCGTTCTGGTCGCAGTAGTTCTTGACATTGTTGACGAGCTGGCCCAAGTTTTGCAGGCGGTCGGCAGCATCCTCGTGGCCCTTGGCCGCCTCATCCTCCAGCATTTTGCGGTAGCCGGTCTTGTTGATGACGTCCTGCGCGAACTGTTCCAGCGTCTGCGTTTCACGGGACTCGCACAGCAGCTCGTAGATATGATAAAAGTGATACAGCGGCGCGATGGCGCGGGACAGGCGTGCATATTCTCCGGCACGGGAGATGATGTCCAGCATGCTCACGCCCTCCTGTGCGGCAAGGTCGGCAATGATCTCCACTGTCGTTGCGCCGATCTTGCGGGCAGGCTCGTTGATGATGCGCCGCAGACGGACGTCGTCCCGGGGATTGGCCACGATGGAGAAATAGGAGTGGATATCCTTGACCTCCTTGCGGTCATTGAAACGCTGGCCGCCGATGATCTTGTGGGGGATGCCCGCACGGGTAAAATAGCTTTCCACCGGGGCGGACTGGGCGTTCATGCGGTAGAGCACTGCGTGGTCTGACAGTCGGCCGCCCTCTTTGAGATGCTGACCGATGATGTCCGCAATGTGCATGGCCTCGTCCTGCTCGTTCTCGGCCTCGTAGACCTGGATCCGGTCGCCCGCGTCGTTTTTCGTCCAGAGGGTCTTGCCCTTGCGCTCGGTGTTGTGCGCGATCACGCAGTTGGCTGCGTCGAGGATGTTGGAGGTGGAGCGGTAATTCTGTTCCAGACGGATGGTCTGAGCGCCCGGGAAGCACCGCTCAAAATTGAGGATGTTTTCGATGGTCGCGCCGCGGAAGCGATAGATGCTCTGATCGTCGTCGCCTACGACGCAGATGTTCTTTTCCGGGCCGGTGAGCAGGCTCACCAGCCGGAACTGCGCCACGCTGGTGTCCTGATACTCGTCCACTAAAAGATAGCGATATTTGGTCTGGTAGAACTCCCGCGGCTCCTGATGCTCGGTCAGAAGCTGCACCGTGTAGAAAATAAGGTCGTCGAAATCAAAGGCGCCTGCCTCGTGCAGCCGCTTCTCATAGGCCGCATACAGACGCGCCGCCAGCTCGTTTTTCCCGCTGCTGCCCGTCGCTGTGCGGAGCGCCTCGGCCGGACCGATGAGCTGATCTTTCCAACGGCTCATCTGCCCGATGGCACTCTTGATGGGGAACGAGCGGTCGTCCACTCCCATCTCTTTGTAAAGGGCTTTCATCACGCGCTGAGAATCGTCTGTGTCATAAATGGTAAAACTGCGGGGATATCCCAGCTCCTCAGCCCAGCGCCGAAGGATGCGCACACAGGCGGAGTGGAAGGTGGAGGCAAAGACCTCCTTGCCCGTTTCATCGCCCAGCATCCGGCACAGGCGCTCTTTCATCTCGCCTGCCGCCTTGTTCGTAAAGGTGATGGCCATGATGTTCCAGCTCCGGGGCGCGTTGCGGCGCAGCATCCCATCCAGCCAGAAAGGCGCGTCGGTATCCATCATGATCGCAGTGCGCAGAGCCTTGACATCCTCCTCAGTGGCAGGGCGGGGCGTTTCGTCGGAGCCATGCGCCGAGCCAAAGCGGATCAGATTGGCGATGCGGTTGACCAGGACCGTCGTTTTGCCGCTGCCCGCGCCCGCCAGAATGAGCAGAGGGCCGTCGGTGGCAAACACCGCGCGGCGCTGCATCTCGTTCAAACGTCCGAATTGTTTTTCAATGTAGGTATCGCGCAGGGAACAGAATTCCTGCTGAAGGTCTTTTGCCATGGAAAGCTACACCTTTCTCTTTCGCCTGCACCGGAGCGCGGTGCGTTTTGAAATAAAAAATTGAAATTCAATCTCACAGTACAGTATATCACATTTCGCCGGGGTTGCACAGAGGCGAGGAAGAAAAAGAATGGTTTGCGTTGGAAACGGAGATTTTGTTCCTTTTTGAAAAAAGGAACCGAAAAACTTTTCAATCGGCCCACACATTCGTGTGGGCCAAGTTTTTTGTCTGCGCAGGGCGACGGCACCGGGTTGCGCGCTCCCGCGCGCGGGGGCTGCGCCCGGCGGCGGTTCGGCGCATCGCTGCAGGAGAGCGCTTTGGGGAGTCGCCCTCTCCGTCATTGCTCCGCAATGCCACCTCTCCCAGAGGGAGAGGCAAGACCGTACCGGAAAGCTCTCGCGTATCAGTAAAGCAAACTTGGCTCCCCCTCTGGGGGAGCGGCAGCGTACGACACTCCTTCCGTCATCGCTTCGCGATGCCACCTCCCTCATGGAGGGAGGCTTTGAC
>JBJERT010000277.1:0-17093 GCA_051882435.1 Faecalibacterium sp. | reverse complement strand
GGTTCCTTTTTCTCGAAAAAGGAACAAAATCCCCGTTTTATTCTCTCCCCGCATCCGTCCAGCATCGCAAAAGGCGGTCCGCGCCGGAGGTCCGACCCAGAGGGCCGTTCCGCTGGGAAAACAGCACTGCGCCCACCTCAAATGCCCCTGCGGCGCGGCGGTCCAGATGGAGCTGGATCGCCTTCAGGAGAGAACCGAGGACCTCTTCCCGGAGGCTTGCACCCCGCAGGATATCGAGGCAGGCGTCAGTCGTAGCGGCATCCATGAGGGCGGCGCAGACCTCCTGCGGCGCCCCGCACACGGCGGCGTGGGCACAGAATAGTTCTGTCCGGCAATCTGCCATGCGGGAGTGGGTGTTCATCACGCCCCCCGCCAGCTTGACGAACTTGCCCACATGCCCCACCAGAAGCACCTGTTCAAACCGGGCCGCCGCGGCCATATCCAGTGCGTCTCCGATAAAATTCGAACACTTAACAACCGGGACATCCGAAAGCTCCGGCGCGGCGGTGCGCAGATAATCGAGACCGTAATTTCCGGGGGCGAGGATCAGACGCTTGTCCCGCAGGGCGGCCTGACGGACCGATAGCTGGATGGTATCCAGCAGCGCCCGTTCGCTCATGGGTTCCACGATCCCGCTGGTCCCCAGGACCGAAAGCCCGCCCTCGATGCCGAGCACAGGGTTAAAGGTCCGCCTTGCAGTCTCCTCCCCGCCGGGGATGGAGATGCAGACCGAAAAGCCGCCCTTGTAGTCGACCGCTTCCGCTTCGGCCCGCAGGGCTTCGGCGATCATCTGCCGCGGCACATGATTGATCGCCGCCGCCCCCACTGGCTGGTCCAATCCGGGCTTCGTCACCCGGCCCACACCCTGCCCGCCGTCGATCTCCACGCCCGGCTGCGCCCGCAGAGCGACCGCCGCCGTCACGGGCAGCCCGGTGGTCACGTCGGCGTCGTCGCCGCCATCCTTGCGGATGGCGCATTCCGCGCCCTGCGCTGTAAGGCGGCAGAACAGCGGTTCCACCTCCACCAGAGGTCCCCCGGGGGTACGGAGCGCGATCGCGGCAGGGGCTTTTCCGGTCAGAAGAAGGCGAGCGGCCCCGGCGGAGGCCAGCGCGGCACAGGTCCCGGTCGTATAGCCACAGCGCAGCAATTTCTGCCCGCTGCGGATGTAATGTTCAAAGCTCATCGATCTCTGCCAGCTTTCCCTGCTGCCGGGCCAGCGCACACAGGCGGCGGTTCGGCTCATTATAAGGCCTCTCGCTCTGGGGTGCGCACAGCACCCGGCTGCACTGCACCACGAGCTGCGCCGCACGGTCGAATACCGCCGCCGGAACGGGCGCAAAGGCAGGCGCAAAGACCACCTCGGCGGCCAGCGCCCGCGCAGCGGGAAGGTCCAGGTCATTCTCATACAGGATACCGGCGTAAAATGGGATGCTGCGGCGCTGGAGCTGCCGATAAAGCGGCACACCGCGCCCTGCTCCGCCGATCACAAAGGCCGCGGGTGCTCCCACAGGACGAGCCAGCTCCACGCTGCCATACAGCGGGTCGTAGATTCCCTGTGTCAGTCCGTACAGCTCCCGGATGCGTTCCGCGGTAAATATTTCCTCTGGCGAACCCGCCTGCGAAACGCCCTGCGGATAAACACAGGCCACCCGGTCGGCTGCCTTTTGTGCAAGGTCCAGCTCGTGCAGTGTGACCAGCACCGCCAGATTTTTTTCATGCGCAAGGCGGCGCAGGATCTCCAGCAGCTCCACCTTGCCGCGCACGTCCAGAAACGAGGTCGGCTCGTCCAACAGGATCAGCTCCGGCTGCTGACAGAGGGCACGTGCCAGCAGCACCCGCTGGCGCTGACCGTCGCTGATGCAGTTAAAATCCCTCTCCGCCAGTTCCCGCGCCCCCACAGCCTCCAATGCCGCCCAGACCTGACGCTTATCCTCTGCCGAGAGCACGCCCAGCCGCCCGGTATAGGGATAGCGTCCGGCGCTGACCAGCTCGAAACAGGTCGTCAGCTCTGTGCGTCGGATGTCGGGCAGCATCAGCGCCATCCGCCGCGCCCGCTGCGGGCCGCTGAGCGAAACAAGGTCCTGCCCGTCCAGCAGCACCGTGCCGCCCTGTAAGGCGAGCTGCCCCGCGAGGCTTTTCAACAGCGTGGATTTGCCCGCGCCGTTCGGTCCGATCAGGGCGAACACCTCGCCCCGCCGCACCCCAAGCTCCACATCCCGCAAAAGCGGTTTGCCATCATAGCCAACGGCGAGCTGGTGTGCCGTGCAATAAAAAACATCGTTCATCATTCAGGTCTCCCGGTTCTGGCGGCGCAGCAGCAGAGCGATGACCACCGGCGCGCCGAACACCGCCGTCACCGAGCTGACCGACAGTTCGGTGGGTGAGAACAGACTGCGGGCCAGCAGGTCGCACAATAGGCAAAACGCCGCCCCGCCCAGGCAGCACCCGGGCAGAACGTGCAGCGGTTTCGCGCTCCTGAGCAGGCCTTTGACCAGATGCGGCACCGCGATGCCCACAAAAGAGATCGGCCCCGCAAACGCTGTGACGCAGGCCGCCAGCAGGCTGGCCAGCCCCACCAGCGCAACAGAAAAGGGCCGGACCGCCACCCCCACGCTCCGCGCATAGCTCTCGCCCATCTGATAGGCAGCCATCGGCTTTGCAAGAAGCAGTGCCGCGCACAGCGCGGGCAGCACCACCCACGCGGCAGCACACACATTGGCCCAGGTCATACCCGAAAAACTGCCCAGCGACCAGTTGTGGAGGTTAACGATATTGGAATCCTGCGCAAAGGTCACCACAAAATCCGTGACCGCCGAGCAGATGTAGCCGATCATTACGCCGCAAATAACAAGGATGCTCATACGCCGCACCCGCCGGGCCGCGGCCAACACAAAGGCCATCGCCGCCAGCGCGCCCGCAAAGGCCGCCAGGATCAGCGCCGCCGAAGTCGTAGCCCGGCCTGTTTCCAGGCACAGGATCATGGTCAGCGCCACCGCCAGCTTAGCCCCGCTGGAAATGCCCATCACGAAAGGCCCCGCGATCGGATTGGCAAAAAAGGTCTGGAGCAGATAGCCCGCCACCGAGAGCGCCGCCCCCAGCAGGGCCGCCATCACCGCCCGCGGCATGCGGAGCTGCCAGAGGATGCCCTGCGCCAGCGCATCCCCACTGCGGCCCAGAAGCGCCTCCGCCACCTGCCGGGGGGACAGCTCCACGCTGCCCCAGAACAGATTGCACCCGAACAGCACTGCCAAAGCAAGAGCCAGCACACTATAAGCAAAGAAAAGGCGTTTTCGGTCCGTCATCGAAGTGTCGCGCTCCTTTTTGTTCCTTTTTGAAAAAAGGAACCGAAAAACTTTTCATACGGCCCACACATCCGTGTGGGCCAGATCTGGAAAGGTGCCTTCACGGTTGTGAGCCGCCGCCGGACGCAGAGCCTTTACGGACTGGAGTCAGATAGCGCAGTGCCGTTTCGTCCGGCATCCGTTCGGCGAACACTGCGTGCAGGTCCGCGATGAAATCCCCCAGCCCCATGGTCTGTTGGAACAGACTGGGCGAGACGCACCACACCCTCCCCTGCCGGACCGCGGCAAAGTCGGCCAGCAGCGGGCACTTTTCTATCAACTGGTCCAGAGAACGCAGTTCCCCGTGGATGGTACCATTATAAAGGAGGACCTGTGCATCCTTTGCCCCGGCGCAAAAGGTTTCCAGCGGCAGATTCATCGTGCCCAGCGCGTTGGACGCATCGGCCAAATCGGCAAAAACGTAACTTCCGCCGGCCAGTTCGATGCAGCGGGCGATGTAATCCCCGCCCTTGCGTACCGTTGCCAGATGACTGGTCGTAATGGCGAAAAAGGCGGCGGTGCAGCCAACAGCAGGCTGCTCCAGCACCGGCTCAAGGCGGACCAGCGCGTCGGAAAAGGCCTGTTCCGCCTGTTCCTGCCGCCCCAGCAGCGCGCCATACAGCTTGACCCATTCCATCCGGGCGAGCGGGTCGCTCTCATAGCTGGAGCGCTCCACCAGCACCGGGATGCCGAATCGTTCCAGCTGTTCCAGCACTTCGGGGGTGTGGTAGATCATCGTGTTCTCTATCGCAAGCCCGCAGCCCGCGGAAAGAATGCGCTCATAGTCCGGGGCGCTGTACTTGCCCGCATAGGCAATGCGCCCTTCCTCCATGGCCTGCCGGGCCGCGTCCACATACCAGCCCTCCGCCCGGGTGCCGGAGAGCGCAATGCAGTCCAGCGCATCCAGCGCGCAGAACAGGTCCATCGCCGAGGTGGAAACAAGATACACCTTTTCCACCGGCTGACGCACCACCGTAATATCTTCCGGCAAACCCGCAGGCAGAGGCGCGCCCTCCGGCACCGCGAGCAGCCTTCGGTCCGCGATCACAGCAAGGATGTACCCGCCCCGGTATTCGTCCAGCGTGAACTGCCGCGCATAGTCCAGCGGAAGGCTTCGTTCCCATTCCCATGCAGTCTGCGCCTGCTCCGGGGCTTCCTGCGCAGTGCCGCAGCCGGACAGCGTCAGCGCGGCCGCCCCCAGCGGTGCCAGACGCAGAAATTCCCGCCGCCGCACCGCGTTACTCCACAGGCGCGAGGGTCGCGCTGTTCAGCGTCAGAGTATATTCGATCTCGTGGGGTGTGCTCATCGCGACCGTATCCGCTGTCACCGGCAGAGGCACATCGAAGCCCGCAGCGGGCAATTCAAAAACCGAATCGCCGCTTTCGTTGATGGGCAGGAACGTCTCGCCCTCCACCACCATATAGTCATAGTTCGGGCTGTTCCATGTGAGAAGAAGGGTCGCAGCGCCGTCCTGGACGGTGAGTTCCGCCGGACTGAGCACACCCGAGCGGCCGCTGCCGCCCTCCAGTGTCACCTCGCAGGTATACACCCCGTCCGCAAGGCCCAGCTCCGCCGCCGTGACCGGCTGCTGCGTCTTGGGCTGGGGGTCGGACACGACCACTTTGTGGTCATACCACACGCCTTTGGTGCCCAGCAGCGCAAGGTCAAATTCTTCGTCCAGCACGGGGACAGGGATATCGAAACCATAGACTTCTTCGCTCAGTCCATCGGAAAAGGTCACGGTGTCCGTGGTCGGTTCCAGCCATCCCGCTTCATCTGCCTGCGCCTGTTCGGCGGTACCGGGATAAAGGTTCACGATCTTTTTGGAGGAGAGGCTGACATGAAGGACCAGACTTCCCTCCTGCACGGTCAGTGTGCCGCGGCCGCCGCAGGCCTCGCTGGTATGGAACATGCTGCTGTCCGTATCAAAGGCCGCCGTATAAACGCCGTCCGGCAGGGCCGCCGCTGCTCCCGCCGCCTCTGCTGACAGACCGCTCTCCGCAGCGGAAGCGCTCTCCACCGAAGAAGCCGGTGCTTCCGCACTCTTTTCCCCACAGCCTGCCAGCACGCCGATGCACAGAACAGCGGCCAACAGAGAGACAAACTCTTTTTTCATTTTCTGATATTCCTTTCTTATGCTCCCAGTCGGTCCATCGCCGCCTGCGTATGGGCAATATAGAGCTGCTGCACCGCCTCGACACGGCCCAGACCCTCGATTTGAGTGTCTACCTGCTCAAAAGAACCCGAAGCCTCCAACTGGCTCTTCCAGGAATCCGCATCTTCACCAGCCATATCGTTGTTGGCATGGTCGCCTGCGACCACCATCAGCGGCCGCAGCACCACTTTGGTATAACCGGCAGCTTGGAGCGCCTCGACGACTGCTTCGCAGGAGGTCGATTCCGGCTCGCCTTCCACGGTACCGATCAAGACATTATCATATCCCAGCATCTGCATCTGGGTCTGCATCTGAGCGTAGCTCACCTTGGCGGCATGGGCCGTGCCATGGCCCAGAAAGACGAAGGCAGTCCCATCCGCAGCAGCAGCCTCCACGTCACCGTAACCTGCCGCCTGCACGGCCTCCGCGGTGATGGCGCGGGCGACAGCTTCCTTGTCTGCATTGATGACGGACACATCGTTCCCCATCTCTCCCAGCAGCGGCTCGGCCACCTCCAGCGCTTCGAAATGGCCGCGGTAGGTTTCCAGCGTTTCCATCATCTCATCGTATTCCGCACCGTGCATCAGGTGTGTGGGCTGAACGACCAGCGTTTTGACTCCGTTGGCCACTGCACGCTCCAACGCCTGCTCCATGTTGTCGATGGCCTCTCCGTCCCGCGCCTGCACATGATTGATGATGATCTGAGCCGTAAAGGCACGCCGCACCGACCAGTCCGGGTAAGCCGCCTGCAGCGCATCCTCGATGCCTTTGATATCCTCAGCCCTGCTTTCATTAAAAGAGGTGCCGAAGCTCACGACTAGAAGCTCCCGCTCCCCAATGCCATCCGCGTTGCGCGGGTCATCCAGCGCGGCATCTCCGGTATCCCGCCCAAAATAATCCGGGTCTGCATTCTGTCCCTCGACCAGCGCTTTCTGGGCATCGGTCAGCGCGTCCCACGCCTGTTTTGCGGCAGCGCATAAAGCGTCTGTTTCGTCGGTGCGCCGCTGCACATAGATCGCGTCGATCAGGTCCGCCACCTTCTGCGCTGCGACGGCGTCGGCGTCCTCTGCCGCCGCGCTGCTGCCGCTCTCCACCGGAGAAGCGGAGGCCGGGGCCTTCTGCGCGCCGCAGCCCGCGAGGGACGATGCGCACAGGGTAAATGCGGCCGTCAGAGCGATGGCCCGGAGCCAGGTGTTGTGTGTTCTCATGTTCTGTTTGTTCCTTTCTGCTCGAAAAAATTTTCCGATAGAAATGGTACACAGAGGGACCCGTGCAACAAAAAAGAGGTCTTTTCGGCTGGCAGATCGACAGCGCAAAAAGACCCCTTGCAGAAGCACAGGCTTTGCGGTACAACCAATTCCTCGTGATCTGGAGCGTGACGCTCCTGTACCAACAGCAGGCAGGTTTCCTGACTGAAAGATCATCACCCACAGCCGCCTTCCCGGGCAAAATGCCCAGTGACCGGCGCAGAACGCGCCATGGCTGCGGATTCCCTTATCACAGTGACGAGATCGTGCGGGATCTTCACCCGCTTCCCTTTTACCCTCTGCGCCGCGCAAAGCACGGCCAGAGGCACCTGCTGTTTTCTATTCAGTTAGGTGCAGTATAGCACAGGTCAACGTGGAACGCAAGAAAACTTACAGAAATCACATAGAAATCAATTTTTGCGCGAAGCGCCTGAGAGGGGGCCTATTCTCGCTAAATTTATGAACGGCTATACAGCATCTCCGGGGAATCACCCGTTCTATCAAAGACAGAAGCCTGTTGCAGCACACCTGCAAACGAGAAAAAGCCCCGCTGGGCGCAGCGCGTACCCAGCGGGGCAACCGTCAGTCAAAAGAAAAATTGCTCAGAGATCGCGGGTGGCAACGATATCCGCACCCGTGCCGCACACATCGTGCAGAACGACCTGCCCGACCGCGACCGGGGAATGCAGCACCACGCTGTCCAGCGCGGTCATGATATCGAACATTTTTTCCTTGGGGATGGGCTGCGAGGTCTTGACCGGGCAGCGGGGATGCAGGCCGCCCTCAGCGCGCACCGTACTGGTCACGATGCGGGTGGGGTGGGTCAGCTCTTCTTTGCCATAGGCGATGCCGTTGGGGCAGGCGTTGCCGGTCACTTTATAATCGTTGGCCTCATCCACCTGCAGATGGCAGCCTTTGGGGCAGCAGGTACAAACGACTTCTTTCATCTTGCTCATGCCTCCTCGATGTCGATCGTCAGCTCATCCAGCGGCGCGCGGTCCAGCAGGACCCGCGGCAGGGCGATATGCTCCATCTCGCCGGGGGCGAGGCGCTCACGCTTGAATTTTGCGATCACCTGCTCGCCGCTGCGCACCACGATGGTGCTGGGGCCGCAGATGCGGCGCACGCGGAAGGAAACATTGGTCGTCTTTTCGACGCCTTCCACGCGGATGCGCTGGGGCAGCGTATAGCCCAGATCCGCGCCCGGCTTGACGGCCAGCACACGGCCCTCGGGCACGGGGCCGTTCTGGACGTACCGGGCCGCGGACGCGCCCGCCACCTCGCTCTCGCCGGAAACAAAGTCCACCAGATCATGCACCTGCACGACGTTGCCGCAGGCGAACACACCGGGGATGCTGGTCTCCATGTTCTCGTAGACCACAGCGCCCTTGGTGCGGGGGTCCATCTCGATGCCTGCCTGACGGGTCAGCTCGTTCTCGGGGATGAGGCCTACGCTGAGCAGGATGGTATCCACGTCGAATTCCATCTCCGTGCCGGGGATGGGCTTGCGGTCGGGGCCGATCTTTGCCACGACTGCCTTTTCCACGCGCTCCTTGCCCTGGATATCGATGATGGTATGGGACAGATAGAGCGGGATATCGAAATCATTGAGGCACTGCACGATGTTGCGGGTCAGGCCGCCGGAATACGGCATGACTTCCACGCAGGCCAGCACCCTGGCGCCTTCCAGCGTCATGCGGCGGGCCATGATCAGGCCGATGTCGCCGCTGCCCAGGATCAGCACACGCTTGCCCACCATGTAGCCTTCCATGTTGACATAGCGCTGGGCCGCGCCCGCGGTATAAACGCCTGCGGGACGGGTGCCCGGGGTGCCGATGGCGCCGCGGGTGCGCTCACGGCAGCCCATGCCGAGGATGATGCTCTTTGCCTCGATGATCTGGTAGCCTTCCGCTTTGGAAACGCAGTGCACCTTCTTGTCGGGGGTCACTTCCAGAACCATCGTATCCAGTTGGACACGCACACCGGTCTGCCTGAGCATCTCGATGAAACGCCCTGCATACTCGGGGCCGGTGAGCTGCTCGCCGAAACGGTGCAGACCAAAGCCATTGTGGATGCACTGATTCAGGATGCCGCCCAGTTCCTTGTCGCGCTCCAGGATCAGGATATCGCGCAGACCATTCTCCCACGCTTTGCAGGCAGCCGCAAGGCCCGCCGGGCCGCCGCCGATAATGACCAGATCAACCATTGCCGTTACCTCCTACCTTCGTTTCACTGACCAGCACGTTGGTGCCGTCCTTGTCCTGCAGAACGTCCAGCGGGCTGATACCCAGCTCACGGCTGATCAGCTCCAGCACGCGGGGACCGCAGAAGCCGCCCTGGCACCGGCCCATGCCGCTGCCGGCGCGGCGCTTGACGCCGTCGATGGTCGTGGCGGGGATCTCACTGTGCAGCGCCGCGAGGATCTCGCCTTCCGTGATGGTCTCGCAGCGGCAGATTACCCGGCCATAAGCGGGCTGTTCGGCCACGAGCTGCTTTTTCTCTTCCACGGACAGCTCCTTGAAGCGGATATGACGGCGGCCATCCTTGTAGTCAGCCTTTTCCGCGCCCAGAACGCCCCGCGCGCGAAGGATCTCCAGCGCATCCTCGGCGACCGCCGGTGCGGCGGACAGGCCCGGCGACTTCATGCCGGCCAGATCGATCCAGCCCGGCGCCTCCGGCTCCTCGCCGATGATAAAGTCGTCTACGTCCACATTGGCGCGGACGCCCGCAAAGTTGCGGATGGATTCGCCGAAATTGATGCCCGGCACGCTGCGGCGCGCGGTGCGGCAGACGAAATCCAGTCCGGCGCTGGTGCAGGAGGTATCATCGCCTTCGACCAGAACCGCGTCCGGGCCGACGATGAGGTTGCCGTGGACCGTGGGCGACACCAGAACGCCCTTGCCCAGCTCATTGGGACACTGGAAAATGACGTGGTTCACCCGTGTGCCCTCGCTCTTGTCCAACAGGTAATACTCGCCGCGGGTGGGGCGGATACGGAAGTTGGCCGGTTCGACCATGGAATGGATCTTCTCGGCGTTGAGGCCGGCCGCGTTGATAACACAGCGTGTCTCCACGGTGCCGCCCGGCACGGTCAGCCGATAGCCGCCCTCGATGGCTTTGGCGTCGGTCACGGGGCAGCGCAGGCGCAGCTCCACGCCGTTGCGCACAGCCACCTCGGCCATGGCCAGCGCATACTCCCATGGGCTGACGATGGCGGCGCTGGGCGCATACAGAGCGCCGCGCACCTCCGGCGAGAGGTTCGGCTCCATGGCCAGCGTCTCCTCGGCAGAGAGGAGCTTCAGCCCCGGCACGCCGTTGGCCACGCCGTTCTCATAGAGATGCTGCAGATGCGGCAGCTCCGCGTCGGACAGCGCCAGCACCAGACTGCCGCAGCCGCGGTAGGGCACATCCAGCTTCGCGCAGATCTCCCGGGCCAGCTCCACGCCGCGCACGTTCAGCCGCGCCATTTTGGTGCCCGGCTCGGGGTCATAGCCCGCGTGCAGGATGGCGCTGTTGGCCTTGGTCGTGCAGTCGGCCACGTCGTTCTCGGCCTCGAGGATGACGACCTTGTTGTCATAGCGCGACAGTGCGTAGGCTGCGGCGGCGCCGATCACACCGCAGCCGATGATAGCAACATCATACATACTTTTTCCTCCTGTCAGTTCCGGCCGGACTCATCGGGCGCCGGCCTGCCGCGGCTGTCTGGATAGAAAAAGAGCGAAACCAACAAAGGCCAGGCCCTTGTTCGTCTCGCTCTTACTCTGAAACAAACAGCACTTGTTGCTCTAACTATACCGCATCAGCACGCAAATTGCAAGATGTTTTTTGCATTTCGTCCATATTTTTGTGAAAAAGCGCAAATCCTGCTTCTTTTTGCGCGCGTTAAAGGGACTCACATATCCCACACCCGCGGGTTGGTGGTGGAGATCGCCGTAGCCCCGGCCTCCAGCGCGGACATCACATCGTCCTTATCCGTGATGAGGCCGCCGGTCAGGACCGGCACCTTCGCCATGGCGCACACCCGGCGGATGATCTTGGGCATGGTGCCGGGCAGGATATCCAGACAGTCCGGCAGGTTGGGGTCCATCTTCTCCAGGCTCTCCAGCGAGATGGAATCCAGCAGGAACACCCGCAGGATCGCCGCCAGGCCCAGCTCTCTGGCGCGCCGGATAAAGGACTGGCGGGTGGAGATGATGCCGTCCGCCTCGGTCATACGGCGGATGAAATCCACCGCCACCTCTTTGCTGGCAAGGCCCGTGATGAGGTCCACATGCACCAGCGCGAATTTGTCCGCGGCGTGGGCGCGGCGCACCAGCTCGCCCACGCTGCAGATATCCCCGAACAGAATGAACACGACCCGAATGTTCTCGCTTTGCAGCGCACATTGCAGGCCGTTCTCATCCTTGACCGCCGCGATCACGGGGGATTCCAAGATCGCGTCCATCAATTTTTGTTCCATGATCCTTGTTTCCTCTTTTCTTCTGCGGCCCGGTCCGGCCGCACTACGCTTTCCACGAACATTATGTCGGATTCCTGCATCAAAATCAATGCTTTGACGTGACCAAGACCGGCTTTTCCTGAAAATTCAGCGATTTCCGCCAAAATCCGCCCCACGTTTTCTGGTTTTTTGCACAATCTTTTTTGATTTTTGTGGATTTCTCTTGACAAATCCCGCGTGCCTATGCTACTGTGTTTGTGGGCCGGGTCGGCAGCAGAGCATTGCTGCGCACCTGTGCAGACACAAAAAAGAACATCCTGACGTGATCGCCTGTTAGAGTAAAGAGCAGAGGCAGCAGGGACGAGAGGGCACTTGGCCCCTCCTGCGTGTGCTGCTCTTTTGTGCTCTTGTATGCCGCCGAACGCCCACTTTCCCGGAAGCAGGGCATAGAAGGAGGCTGGAGCCAATGGAAGAGTTCACATCGCTTGCGTTTCAGGGCATCTGCATCCTGCGGCTGGCACTGGCTGCGGGCTGCGGGCTGTGCATCGGCGTGGAGCGGCACAACCGACTCAAGGAGGCCGGTATGCGCACCCACCTGCTGGTCTGCATGGGTGCGGCGCTGCTGATGATGGTGTCGAAATACGGCTTTTTCGACGTGGCCCCGCTGGGCGAATTTTTCAAGACCGACCTGTCCCGCATCGCCTCCAACGTGGTGAGCGGCGTCGGTTTTCTGGGTGCGGGCATGATCTTCGTGCGCAACCGCAGCATCACCGGCCTGACCACTGCCGCGGGCATCTGGGTCACGGCGGGCATCGGTCTGGCGGTCGGCGCCGGGCTGTATCTCATTGCTATCACCGGGACCCTTTTTATCATCGCTGCCCAGAGCATCCTGCACAACGGCCGTGTGATCGGCTCGGGCATGATGTCGCTGGTGCTGCGCATCGACGGCCGCAGCGGCACGGTCAGCCAGACCATCCAGCAGCTCCAATCCATCGGCGCGGAGCTGGTCGACCTGGACATTGCGCAGAAAAAGAACGATATCATCAAAATCGAAATGCGGGTCAAGCCGGTCCACAACACCGACCAGCTCACCGTGATCGGCGAGTTGGAACGGCTGCCGTGGGTGCTCGAGGTCGGCGAATGAGCCGCCGGAGGAGGAACACCTTATGAACGACAAACTGGCGCTTTTGCGGCGCGCCCGTCTCTTTGTGCTGGATATGGACGGCACTTTTTATCTGGGGGACCGGATCCTGCCCGGCGCGGCTGATTTTTTGCATGCCGTCCGGGAGGCGGGCAAAGACTACCTCTTTTTCACCAACAATTCTTCCCGCTCCCCGCGGGATTATATGGCCAAGCTGGCCCGGATGGGCTGCCCCATCACCCGGGACCAGATCATGACCAGCGGCGACGTGACCCTCCGCTATCTCCAGACCCATTTCCCGGGCAAAACCGTCTACCTTGTGGGTACGCCCCCACTGGAACAGAGTTTCCGTGAAGCCGGCATCCCGCTCGTGTCGGAACGGCCGGACATCGTGGTCATCGGCTTCGACACGACCCTCACCTATGAGAAGCTGTCCAACGCCTGCACCTTCATCCGGGAGGGCGCGCGCTTCCTCGCCACCCATTTGGATATCAACTGCCCTACGGAGACCGGCTTCATCCCGGACTGCGGCAGCTTTTGTGCCGCCATCAGCCTTTCCACCGGCGTACAGCCCCGCTATCTGGGCAAGCCCTTCGCCGAGACTGTGGACATGGTGCTGGACAAGACCGGCTTTGCCCGGGAGGACGTGGCTTTCGTCGGCGACCGGCTCTATACGGATGTGGCCACCGGCGTGAAGAACGGCGCCATGGGGCTGCTGGTGCTGACCGGCGAGACCCATCTGGAAGACCTGGACGGCTCGGAGGTGCAGCCCGACGCTGTGTATACTTCGCTGGGTGAGATGGGCCAGCTGCTGCGTTCCGACGGCAAAGCGCCGTGAGCCGCGCGTTCTCCCCCTCCCTTTTTTGTATATTTTTTGTTAAAAATTATCGGTTTTGTTCACAACATAGAAAAACAATTGTAAAAATTGCGTCATTTTTATTGCAAATTTCTTCCCGATGTGCTATTATTTTAGTGGAATTGAACAGCGGCCCCGTGTGTTGCTTGCAGAGTTGAGAGCGCAGAGCGAACAGACAGAGAACCGCCCGAATCTCGGTTCGAGTGTTTTCGGTTTGTTCGCTCTTTTTATACCCCCTGTTCTTTTTCCCGACTTTTTCTGAGAAGCGTCCGATTTCCCGGCGCTCCCGCGGAAAAGCCTCCCCTTTCTCTGGACCCCGCGTCCGGCCCCGCCGGGCGTTTTTGAGACATCATTTCACCAACAAGGAAAGAAGGAAAATCAGATGAAAAAGATCTCTCGCCGCGACTTCCTGATGGCCACTGGTGCTGTGGCCGCCGCAACCGCTCTGACCGCCTGCAGCGGCTCTACCGGCAAATCCGACACTGCGGCTGCTTCCAGCGCAGCCCCCGCCTCCAGCGCCGCCGTGGAGAACGACGCAAGCAAGTATGAGGTCACTGAGCCGATCACCATCACCTGGTGGCACGCGCTGGAATCCCAGTACGACGAGCTGGTCGCCGACGTCGTGAAGCAGTTCAATGAGACCCAGAGCCTCATCACCGTTGAGGCACAGTACATGGGCGCTTACAAGGACATCAACGAGGCGCTGGTCGCCGCCCACGCGGCCGGTTCCGGCCTGCCTGCCATCGCCGTGGCCAACACCGATTATGTGGCCTCCTATGGTGAGAGCGGCCTGTTCGAGAATCTGGACCCCTATATCGCCGCCACCAACTACGACACCGAGGACTTCTCCGCCGGTCTGCTGCTCAGCTCCCAGTACAGCGGCAAGCAGGTGGCCATGCCCTTCCTGCACTCCACGCAGGTCATCTACTATAACAAGACCATGGCGGACAAGCTGGGCCTGACCGTGCCCGAAAAGATCGAGGACTTCACCGCTTTCCTCGAGCAGGCCAAGGCCAGCGGCGTCTACGGCACCGTCGTCCCGGGCTGGGATCAGTGGTACTTCGAGACCCTGTATCTGAACGAGGGCGTGGATATCATCACCCCCGACAATACCTGTGATCTGGACAGCGACACCGCGCAGGGCGTGACCGCCATGATCAAGGATTGGTGCGACCGCGGTCTGGCCTACTTTGCCACCGGCACCGACGCCTCCGCTACCATGCGCCAGAACTTCTATGACGGCAAGACCCTGTCGGTCATGCATACTTCTTCGCTGTACAACAACTATGTCAATAAGTGCCCCGACTTTGAGGTCGGCATGGCATGGTATCCCGCGGCCAGCACCGGCGACAAGAACTCTGAGGTCGGCGGCTGCGTCCTGGGCATCCCCTCCAAGAACAGTCAGGCCACCAAGAACGCCGCGTGGCAGTTCCTGCAGTTCCTGTGCGGCAAGCAGGTCAACATGCAGTGGGCTGAGGGCACCGGCTATCTGCCCACCCGTAACTCGGTGCTGACCACCGACGAGGGCAAGGCCTTCCTGGAGAAGAAGCCCGCCTTCCAGTGCATCTTCGATAACCTCAACCTCATCAATCCGCGCATCCAGAACGCTGCGTGGAGCGAGCTGGCCACCACCTGGAAGAACTACATGGATATCATCATGAATCAGGGCGGCGATATCGCCTCCAACTCGGCTGATATGGTCGTGGAGATCAACGAGATCCTGGCCGACCACGCCTGATCTTTCTGCTCGTCCGCTTTTCACCGCGGCAGGGCGGCCGGTCCCCGGCCCGCCCGGGCCGCCGCGCGGAGCGCCCCTCGTCTGGAAGCGCTCCACCGCACCGCCCGGGAACCGCCGCAGCTTTCGGCTCCCCGGGTGAGGCTGCGGGAAAGGATGCAACATGATGGTGAAAACTGCTACGGGACAGACGCCCGGCGGGCAGGCTGTCCAACCCGATAAGAAACCCTTTTTCTCCCAGCGGACATGGTCCAGATTCGTGGATTTCCTGTTCGTCGTCCCCGCGCTGGTGCTGCTGGGCATCTTTACCTATTATCCCATCGTCAAGCTGGTCCATATCAGCCTCACCGACTGGAACCTGCTGAACGACACCTGGAATTTCGTCGGCCTCAAAAACTGGAAATGGCTCTTTGCCGGAAGCGGCGCAAAGTACCTGTGGAACTCGCTCAAGGTCACCTTCCTGTACTCGATGGGCGAGATCCTGGTCACGATGGTGGGCGGCATGCTGCTGGCACTGCTGTTCAACCGTATGACCCGCTCCTTCAGCCTGATGCGCGCGTTCGTTTTCGTGCCCAAATATGTGGCCATGTCCTCCGCCGCCGTCGTGTTCCTGTGGATCCTGAACACCGACTCCGGCGTTCTGAACTATCTGCTCAACTGCATCGGCCTGCCTTCGGTGGACTGGCTGAACCAGATCTCCACCGCGCTGCCCTCCGTTTTGATGCTGACCGGATGGCGCTGCATCGGCTACGGCATGATGATCTACCTCTCCGCCATGCAGGGCATCTCGCAGGAATACTATGAGGCGGCCTCGCTGGACGGTGCCAGCGGCCCGCAGAAGTTCTTCCGCATCACGCTGCCGCTGCTGTCCCCCACAACGCTGTTCCTGCTGGTCACCACCTTCCTGTCCTCCATGAAGGTGTTCCAGTCGGTGGATATCCTGACCAGCGGCGGCCCCGCGCGCTCGACCGAGGTGTTCGTCTATCTTATCTACCGCTACGCCATGGTCGACTTCCGCATGGACCGCGCCGCCACCGCCGCCGTGATGTTCTTCATCATCCTGCTGGTCATCACCGTGCTCACCATGAAGGTCTCGGATCGCTCTGTGACCTATGATTCCTGAGAGCGGAAAGGAGTTTGCTTATGGATACGGAACGCAAGACCCAGACGGAGAGCCAGCCTATCAGCAATGAGCAGTTGATTGCCGAGGTCAACTACAAGCACCGTCATCAGCATCATTCCGCCGGGTATCATGCGCAGACCGTGGTAGCCATCCTCGTGACCATCGTGATGCTGTTCCCGCTGTACTGGATGATCGCAACATCGTTCAAATCCGCGGAGGAGGTCCAGCTCGTCATCCCGACGCTGTTCCCCCACAGCTTCCACCCGGAGAACTACCTCAACGTCCTGCAAAAAGCCAACTTCCTGAAGTATTACTGGAACACCATCGTCATGACGGCAGGTATCCTGATCCTTCAGGTCGGCACCGGCGTCCTGGCCGCTTATGGCTTTGCGTGGGGCCGCTTCAAGGGCCGCAATGTGCTGTTCTATGTGGTCCTCGGCGCGCTGATGATCCCCCTGCAGGTCACCTTTATCCCCATCTATATCATGTGCGCCAACTGGAACCTGTGTGATACCTTCCTTGGCCTGATCCTGCCGGAATCGGTGTCCGCATATTATATCTTCATGCTGCGGAACACCTTTATGTCCATCGACCAGAGCTATATCGACGCGGGCCGCATCGACGGCCTGAGTCGGCTCGGTACCATCCTCCACGTTCTGGTCCCGATGAGCAAGGCCACCATCTTTACGGTCACGCTCGTCACCTTCACCAATGGCTGGAACGCCTATTTCTGGCCCAAGATCATCGCCAAGAACGAGACCCGCCGCGTGCTGACTGTCGGTCTGGCCCAGTTGAAAAACACCTTTGCCGGACAGGCTGTCTCCAACTATCATGAGATCATGGCAGGCGCTGTGCTCGCCATTATCCCGGTGGTCATCCTGTTCCTCATCTTCCAGAAGTATATGATGACCGGCTACTCCAAGGCAGCCATGAAGTAACCCAACGACCCACAAGGGGCGGCCATATCCGGGCCGCCCCTTGTTGCTTGTGCCCCACCGTTCGCCGGGCGCAGCCCCCGCGCGCGGGAGCGCGCAAACGCTGGCCGCCCGCCTGCCG